>JARFQH010000010.1 GCA_029287875.1 Desulfobacteraceae bacterium
CAGGTCAACTCGTCGGCAGCGTCAGATGTGTATAAGAGACAGATATGAGCCAGAATGAGTTCGGCGTTTTTTTCGGTATATCCCGCGTCTACCACATAACTCACCTTTTGGCCGGGTGTGATGATGGCGATTCTGGCCGTCAAATCCGCTAATCGAAACTTTTTTGGCAGGCTTCTGCCGGAGGTCTCGGCCGTTATTTCAGTTTCGGGAGATTTACCATTGTAAAGCGCCATTTTCATGGATTGAAGCCAAGGGCCCGGTTGCAGTTCCAAGGCGGCCAGCGCGTCCGGTCGGATATTGACATGGAAGCTTTCCTGCAGGGTGAAGGCAAGGCAGGGGATACCGTGGTCGAGTTGAACCGCGCTGATGGTCAAGCCGGTTTCCCGGTAAAGTGTTCCGTCGAACTCGGCCGTTTCCGCGTCCTTGCTGGGCTCGAACCGGTTTCGGCAAAGATACCGGCGGCGGAGAACGGTGTCGTCATGAATTTCAGCTGCTTCCAGAACCAGGCAGCCGGTATAATTGTCTACCAGGTTCCACGTGTAGCCGGCCAGTTTGCCCTCTACGTTTTTCAGAAAGTTCCGGGGTCCAAAGACGTAGAGTGTCTTGTCGCGACCCATCAAGAGTCGCAGCAGCCTGTCAAAACCGGAAAAGTGATCCATGTGGGTGTGGGACACAAAAACATGGCTTATCTTCAGGATTTCCCGTGAGGAGAGGGTGGAGATGTCACCCAAATCGAAAAGAATGGCACGGTTCTGAAAAAGGAACGGAATGAAGAGCCCCGGGTCGTCGAAAGGACCGTTGACCAACCGGGGACTGAATGTCGGACGCATTTCAGGGGAGATACTTTTTAACCTGAAGGTTGATGCACAGGTAGATTTCTTCGTCGGAACCGTAGATATCGACCACATCCTTGTGGTTGATCAGATTTTCCAGAACGAAAGCCGTGACATAAAGGCTGACGACGTGCGGATTCGGCACGATGTTGCGAATGGGTGCGGTGGCAAAATCGATATCGAAATCTTCCGCCCGGCTCAGCTTTTCGAGGCACAACGAGATCTGCTCTTCCAGCGAGTTTTTACTATTGGTTTCAACCAGTTTTTCCTCCACCAGTTTCATTGCAATGGCATTGGAAAGAGGCTCCAGGCAATCTTTGATACCCTGTAAGGCCAAGCGGCGGGCGTGTTCTTTAGAGGATTCGATTTTAGAAAGTATGGACGACTCCCTCGTGCTCGGCCGGAAAACTTTCGACATGTTGCCACCTTTTATGGATGACGGCCCCTCTCCAGCAGGGAGCCTGGTTAAATTTTTGACATATTAATGACAGCGGCCTTGAAATGCAAGCAAAATGTGCATCGACGGTAGACAGAACCCGTTCAGGGAAACGTCGCAACGATTTCATCGATGACCATCTGGGGAGATTTCCCGCCGTTCCAGCAGTTCCACTGAAGGTGGAAGGCGATTTTTTTCAGGCGTTCCGGCAGGGCTTGGTTGGGATCGATGTTGAACTGAATGGCGGGGAAAGACCGGCCGGCTCCCGATTGGGTCAGGAGCATGCGCCGATGCCGGTCTCCAACGATTTTGCTCTGTTTGATCTGAACATCGCCGGCCATAAACAGCGGTTCGCTGTTGCCACTACCGAATGGCTGCAGCGCATCGATTTCATCGATCAATTGCTCGGTGATCTGTTCGAAATCAAGGACACAGTCGATGCGAATTTCCGGCGCCGGATCGATATCGGCGCTGACGGCCGCGACCGCCTGTTCGAATGCGGCTTTAAAAGCGGAAATATTTTCGGTTCTGATACCCAGGCCGGCGGCCATACCGTGGCCGCCGAAATTTTCGAGCTGATCGGCGCAGGCTGTCAATCCGCGATAAAGATTGAACCCGAAGATACTGCGGGCCGACCCCTTGCCGATCCCCTCGCGGGTCGATATCAGAACCACCGGCCGGTAATGGCGTTCCACCAGTCTCGACGCCACAATCCCGAGTACGCCTTCATGCCAGCCTTCATGCGACAAAACCAGTGCCCGGCAGTTGAGTTCCTGGGGGTTATCCTTCAGGTACTGCTTGATTTGTTGTAGGATTTGCCGTTCGGTGTCCTTGCGCCGATTGTTCAGTTCATCAAGAGAATCCGCTATCCCCTTGGCCGTCTCGCGGTTTTCCGTTAGCAGCAGCCGGGCGGCCAGAAGGGCGTGATCCATTCGACCGGCGGCATTTAGGCGCGGAATGATCTTAAAAGCGAGATCTTCGGCGTCCACATCTCGGCAAGACAAGCGGCAGTTGTTCAGGATGCCGATGACCCCGGTTCGGGCCCTTCCTGAGCGAATCACCTCTATGCCGGCCGTAACGAAAATTCGGTTTTCATCCACCAGTGGCACGGCATCGGCGATCGTGCCCAGGGCGACGAGATCACAGAGGGCTTTAAGATTCGGCTCGGAACGGGTATGCCAGACACCTCTTTCTCTGAGGTGTTTGCGCAGACAGATCAGCAGTGCCATGGCAACCCCGACCCCGGCAAGGTGCTCGAAACCGGCCGTGCAGTCCGGCCGCTTGGGGTTGACCACCGCGACCGCAGACGGCAGTGTGTCGGACACGCGATGATGGTCGGTGACGACGACGTCGATTCCGGCGGCGTTTGCCCGTTGGACAGCCGCGTGACTGCCGGATCCGCAATCGGCGGTAACGATAAGATCGATGCCGGCCGGCACCGCCACCTTGTCGATATGGTCGGCTTTGAGACTGTAGCCTTCCTCTATGCGATGGGGGATGTAATAGGACACATCCGCTCCGGCTTTCAGTAAAAAATCAAATAGAATCGCCGTGGCCGTGACGCCGTCCACGTCATAATCACCAAATATCATTATTTTTTCCCGCTTTTCGATGGCACGCGTCACCCGTTCGACCGCCGCCTGCATGTCTTTCAAACCACAAGGCGGACGCAGGTGCTCTATAGACGGTCGCAGAAATTTCGATGCACCGTCGGGAGTCTGCAGGTTACGGTTAACCAGAATGGCGGCGATTATCGGAGAGCATTGCAAGCGGCCGCTCAGCTCTCGTATGCGGGAGGGATCGGGCTGCAGGATGTGCCAGTGTTTTTCCATCGCAGCCGTACATACCTTATCGAGGCCGTCCGAACAAGACCATATTTATTATTGCAATGGTGCGTGATATGGTTATACTCAGTGACTATGTAAATGGGCACCAATAGATGCGCTGCGGCCGGTGACGAAAAGCGGATCATTCAGACCGCAAAGGACCGCAATGCTGAGGACCCCGACGGTATCGCCAGTGGAGTGTCTGACGCAATATTACCGGGTGGATCGTCGTGAGATCGCCTACATTAAATTTGTCATCGAGTCGTACGATGGGGTGGGGTTGCTGTCGACGGTCGAGCCGCAGTCGGGTTTGATTGTTATTCGCATTCCTCCCGGCTGTGAGGAGGTGATCGATGACATCATCTCAGATCTCAAAAAGACGATTTTGATCGAACCCGCTGCGCAGCCTTCCTGAATTTCCGCATGCCAGCACCGTCTCACAACCGATTGCGAAGACGGGTGGCTGTTGTTGACTTCGCCGTTGAATTCACCGTTTTGACAAGCAGTTGAACGAAAGGAGACAGAGGTCCCGACGCAGCCCCGAAAAGTTGACTGTCGCATATTTTATATTATGAAAGTGAAGAATCTTTACATACAAACCATCGGCTGTCAGATGAACGTCTATGACTCCGAGAAGATTGCATCGACTCTGGTTTCTCTGAACTATCGCAAAACTGCCGATATCGGCGCGGCCGACCTCATTATCGTCAATACCTGCGCCATCCGGGAAAAGGCCGAACAAAAAGTCTTCAGTTTCCTCGGACGGCTGAGCCGCCTTAAAAAAAACCGGCCGAATTTGCTGATCGGGGTCGGCGGCTGTGTCGCCCAGCAGCAGGGAGAAAAAATTCTGGAGCGGGCACCCTTCGTCGACCTGGTTTTCGGCACGCACGCCATTGCCCGTCTGCCACGCATGGTCAAAGGTGTCGAAAAGCATGCGGGCCGAGTGGTGGATGTCGAAAAGGCGTCTGCCATCGAGCCGTTCGATGAGCCACCGGAATTGCCGAAATCAGGTCAGGTAAGCCGCTTCGTGACCATCATGCAGGGGTGTGACAATTACTGTACGTATTGCGTGGTTCCCTATGTTCGAGGTCGGGAAGCCAGCCGTCGACCCGAGGACATCATCTCGGAAATCGAAAGACTCGCGGCAGCGGGGGTGCGCGAAGTGACCCTGCTGGGTCAGAATGTGAACAGTTACGGTGAAAAAGAAGGTCTTTGCAGCTTTCCCGAATTGCTCGCTCGCGCCAATGCAGTCGAAGGACTGTTGCGGATCCGTTTCACCACATCGCACCCCAAAGACCTGTCGACGGCGTTGTGTCGAGCATTTCGAGACTTGCCGAAACTTTGCCGGCATATCCATCTGCCGGTGCAGTCCGGTTCGAATCCGATTCTCAAGCGGATGAATCGCCGTTACACGCGTGAGAACTATCTGGAGAAGGTGGCTGAATTGCGGAAATTCTGTCCCCAAATTGCGATCTCGTCCGATTTTATCGTGGGGTTTCCCGGCGAGGAGCCGGCGGATTTCGAACAGACCCTCGATTTGATCCGAACGGTCGAATTCGACAGCCTGTTCGCCTTTAAATATTCGGATCGTTTCGAAGCACCGGCCAGCCGTTTCAACGACAAGGTCCCTGAAAGAGAGCAAAACATGCGGTTGCAGAGACTCCTGGAGGAACAGGACCGGATCACGCTTTTTAAACACCGGTCCTTGCTGGGTTCGATTCAGGAAGTGCTGGTTGAAGGGGTAAGCAGAAGACATTCCCTACCCAACGGTGACGCCGGAAAACCGTTGGTTGGCGCATTACAGTGGACCGGCCGGACTTCTGCCAACAAAATCGTCAACTTTGAGCAGGACGCTCTCCGCGCGCTGAGCCGTGAAAATCTAAAGGGCAGACTTGTGCGAGTGAAAATCGAAAAAGCGCATGCGCATTCCCTCTGGGGGATACCGCTGAACACCGCTACCGTGCCGTCTGCCGTGAAAGGAGAAAAGAGTTATGCTGCATAAGGTAAGCATAGCCGGTCTGACCATGGACCCGACTTCCAACACGCCGATTATCATCCTAAAGTCGGAAGAGAACGACCAGGCGGTGCCGATTTGGATCGGCCTGCTCGAAGCCACCTCAATTGCATCGGCCCTCCAAAACGTCAAGTTCGACCGTCCGATGACCCATGACCTTTTTAAAAACTTCACCGATCACCTTCATATCGCTATATCCAAGGTGGAGGTTTGCGATCTGCGCGACAGCACCTTTTTCGCCAGAATTTATTTCGAGTCCCAGGACGGCGGTTTTGACATGGATGCCCGTCCAAGTGACGCCATCGCCTTGGCACTGCGTTTCAATGCTCCTATCTACGTGGATGATAAAGTCATGGAGAAGTCCAAGATCAACCAGGAGGAAGTCGAGGTCCTCGATGAGAGCGAAGAAGGGAAAAAGTGGGCCGAGTACCTGGAGAATCTGTCTCCGGAAGATTTCGGTAAATACAAGGTTTAACGGTATATCCCCGTATATCTCGCTACCTGCAGCCGGAAACTATCAACTTTAAGGTATCGTTTTTGGCAAGGCCAGAGGGAGCAGGCCGTATGGTAATCCGGCGACGACCGGTAACGCAGTCCAAAGCCGTTATCTTAAAGCCGATAAATAGAAAACCAACCTCATGGAATCAGTCCAACGGGTATCCGTCCATGGCGGCCACAGCGGCGAATTCTGCTGCCATGCCATGGATTCGCTGGAAGAAATTGTTGTCGCCTATATCGAACAGGGATTCGAATGGGTCGGCATCACCGAGCATGTCCCGCCAGTTGACGACCGGTTTCGCTACCCTGAGGAAATCAAGGCCGGCCTGAATGCCCGGCAGCTCTATGACCGTTTCGAGCGCTACATCGCTGCCTGTCGACGTCTCCAGAAAAAGTACATTCAGACCATTCAACTCTACGTCGGATTCGAAACCGAAGCCAGCAGCGGCTCGATACCGTTTATCCACGACCTTGCCCGTCTTTTTGAACCCGATTACATTGTGGGGTCGGTGCATCACGTCGATGATATCGGATTTGACTATTCAGCCGATTGGTATGCCAGGGCCGTTGCCGCAACCGGCAGCCTCGAAGCACTTTACTGTCGGTATTTCGATGCGCAGTATCAATTCCTTTCAGCCGTGCGCCCGAAGGTCGTCGGCCACTTCGACTTGATCCGGATCTTCGACCCGTCCTACGAGGCTACCTTCGCTTTGCCTTCCGTTCAAAACCGGGTGCGTCGCAACCTGGAACTTGTGCACTCCATGGACATGATAATGGATGTAAATGTTCGTGCCATCACAAAGGGAGCTGCCGAGCCGTATCCGACGCGAACGATTCTGCGGCAGGCCATCGAAATGGGGATATCGGTGGCGCCAGGGGATGACTCTCACGGCGTCGACACGGTCGGATTGAATATTGACAGAGCCGTTGAGGCCTTGCGGAACCTCGGTGCCGACATGAACTGGCGCAGACCCGCAAAAAGTCGCTTCATGGCGCGGCCCTGAATTTGTGCGCTTCAATGTCTTGTTCGATCTTATGTCGCTCGAACCGTCTTGACATACCACGATGTAGCATATTACGCAGAAATCAATAGATCATTGCCGTCAACAGACGGCCCCTTTTCGCAAATGCAGCCTCAAACAATCCAACATTTTTTTATTTACAGCGTATCTATTCAATGGTGAACCTAATGGATACAAGGGGAGATCGATATCAACAGCCTATAAATGACAGACGGTCTTGTTCTGATCGCAGAAAACCTCTGTTTTCACTGTATCATGGTGAGGAAAGAAGAAGCGATACAGAAAGGCGGGCGATCAAGGCTCGACGACTCAGGACACTTTTGTATGAGCGAAAACAGGATTCGAATCCAAAGCCATTCCATCTCTTTATAAAAAAATTATCCCAGATAAGCCGTTACCAAACATCAACCGGCTCTAAGACTGATTCCGGCGCAAATACCGCCCCCGGGCGTCATACGCCAAGAGATCATCAGCGCATCGACTGCGATGTTCCTGCTAAGATTCTGGATAGGGACACGCAGCACTTTTTACCTGCCACCGTACTTAACCATTCTAAATGCGGGATGTATCTCGTATCGGACAACCTTCCTGAAGTCGGTTCCGGTATCGCGATTCTGATGGTTAATCACTCGCCGCAATCCGCAGAACCGGATGACACTCTCTTGTATCATTCACAGGTCATCTGGCACAGGGATTTATCGGGCCATGGGAATCACGCGCGATACGGATTCGGTGTAAAACATTGCCAAAATCTGGAAGAATTCCTCCAACTTTTTTAGTTGAGGTGACCCCGTGAAGTTGGAAGAAATACGGCGAAAGATCGACAAGATTGACCGGGAGCTCCTGGTGTTGCTTCAGGAGCGAATGGGGCTTGCGCTACGGTCTAAAAAGTTTAAAAAGACCATCAGCGACCCGCAACGGGAGGCCGATGTTCTGACGCGGGCCGAACGCCTGAACCTGGATCTGGTCGAACGTTCTTTTGCGCGGCAACTGCTCAAAACCATTATCGACGAGAGCAAGCGGCTTCAGGAAGAGGACCGCAAGTTGGTGGCCTTTCAAGGAGAACATGGCGCTTATGGAGAAGTCGCCGCAAGACTGCTGGTTCCCGGCGGTGCCTTCATTCCCTGCCTCGAGTTCAACGACGTGTTCCGCGGGGTTGAAGACGGTTATCTGGACTTCGGCGTGGTGCCGGTCGAAAATTCCCTTGAGGGGGCCGTTACACAGGTCAACGATCTGTTGACGACCACGAATTTGAAAGTGATTGGCGAGGCCAAGATCATCGTGAAGCATTGTCTTCTGGCGACTGAAGCAGCAGATCACCGCCAGATCCGCATTGTTTATTCCCATCCCCAAGCGCTGGCGCAGTGCCGGAATTTCCTGATGAACAACAAACTCGAAGCCCGCCCCTTTTACGACACAGCCGGAGCGGCGAAGATGTTGGCCAGGGAAAATCCACGGGCCGCTGCCGCTATCGCCAGCTCGCTCTGCGCCGAACTCTATGACCTCGAGATTATCGATGAAGGGATCGAGGACGGTCCCTCCAACACGACACGGTTTCTGCTGATGTCCAGGGAACCATATGAGCAGGGCGGCGATAAAACATCGATTATCTTTGCCACCCCTCACGAGGCCGGGCGGCTGTACGCGGTGCTGCGGCTTTTTGCCGAGTCACAGATCAACCTGACCCGCATCGCTTCGATGCCGCTGCGGTCGGATCCGAGCAACTACTGTTTTTTTCTCGACTTCATCGGTTCGGGAAAAAATGAGAAAGTGCTCGAGGTTCTCAGGCAAATGGAGACCCTAACCATTTCCATGAAGGTTCTTGGCAGTTATCCGGCCGTCATGGATGTGTCGGCTTGACGTTGAGAAAAAGGCCTCCTTTTATTAATTGTCGCGGGCTCTTTTAATCCCGCCGCCGCTATCGGTGAGAATTTACCCGGATCAGCATGAAAACGTCTGCAAAGAAATCGCTGTGCATCAAAAAAGCGGTCAGATTGACGGATCTAAAGTGGCTCAACCTGTTTAACATCGAGGTCGTCGATTCCGTCGGGAAGGATCGAAAATGGCAGGTGGTTTCCCGCCGTAAGAAACCGAAATGCACCACGGGACGCTTCGACAATCCGGATGCGGTGGTGATTGTGCCGTTTCACACCGGTCGGGGCAAGATTGTCATCACCCGCGAATACCGGGTGGCATTGGCCGGAGATGAATACGGGTTTCCAGCCGGTTTGGTGGACGACGGTGAAACAGTGGAAGCGGCGGCGCGGCGCGAGTTGCAGGAGGAGACCGGGTTGACGGCCACTCGGGTTCTCACCATCGGTCCGCCTGTTTACTCCTCGGCCGGTATGACCGATGAATCGGTTGTCATGGTCTATGTTGACTGTGACGGCGAACCGTCCGCGGCCGGTAACGAGGGCATCGAACAGATCGAGGTGATTATGGCCACTGCCGCGGAAGTCGGTCGGCTATGTGCAGATCCCGAGCTGAAATTCGATGCCAAGGCCTGGTTGGTACTCACGGCGTTTGCGAGGCACGGCCGTTTATGAATGGCGAGCCGATTTAGGGTCACGGTAAGAAATAATTCCACAAGATCGCGCCGGATTGGGGTTCGTCTACAAGGCACATCCAGCGGCGCATATCGAGATACGTGTCGGTGGATGTAACGCAGTAGACGATCCAAAAGACAAGCGAGATGTGGAATTATTTCTTGCTGGGGCCCTTATATTGCAGTTCCACCAGAGTGGCGCCCCAACCACCGGCATCCGGTGGCGCGTCTTTAAACGTGGCGACCAGGGGATTGCGCTGCAATAGGGCGTGCACTCTTTTTTTCAGTGTCCCGCTACCTTTCCCGTGTATCAGCCGCACCGAGAAGATGCCGGCTTTGAGACATTCGTCGAAATAGTCTTCCAGCAGTTCCGGCAGGTCCCGCGGGGAAAACGTGTGCAGATCCAGGACATCTTCGATAGGTAGTCTTACAGGTTCCATCATATTCTGAAAAAGTTACCGTTCCCAGACGGACCAACCGGCAAATTCGCGGATGGGCATGAGCCATGTTACACCCCACGTCGACAGTCCTGATCGGCCTTCCGATACTGGCTTACCTGCTTGGATCGGTGCCGTGGGGGCTGGTTCTGACCCGAATGTTCACATCGGTCGACATCCGCCGGCAGGGCAGCGGGAACATCGGGGCGACCAATGTGCGGCGCTTGGCCGGTACGCCGCTGGGGCTTTTGACCCTGTCCGGCGATCTGCTCAAAGGCGCTGTCCCGGTGTACCTGGCCGCAAACGTTACCGGACTCGATCCGATTCAGCAAGCGCTTTTCGTTTCCGTTGCGGCCCTGGCCGCATTTGCCGGACACCTTTTTCCGCTTTACCTCAAGTTGAAGGGTGGCGGTAAGGGGGTTGCAACGGCTGCGGGCTGTTTCCTTGTGATCTCACCGATGTCAGTTTCAGCTGCCCTGATCGCTTTTCTCCTGATCCTCGGTTGGTCAAAGCGGGTATCGGCCGGCTCTCTATCCGCTGCGGCCGTCTTGCCGGCTGCGGTCTGGTGGAGTCTGCGCTCGCCTGTTTATTGCGGCTGTGCCGTGCTGATGGCTGCACTGATCGTACTGCGTCACAAGGACAACATCCACAGGCTGTTGACGGGCAGCGAGCCGGTTTTCAGCAGAAAAAGCGACCGCCGTTGACGCATTCGCAGTGGCGGCCCATCGAACTTTTCGCGTTGGTTCTCAGCCGTGATCCTTCTTTGCCTATCCACAACTAGTTGATGGACACTATCCGACGGATGTCCAGACCAGGGTAATGATACCGGCAATGATGAAGTTCGTTTCCAGTAAAAATTCCAGCCGGATGCCCGGGATCATGACGCCGCGTTCGTAGGCCAGAAGCACCCCGGCGATGAACAGCGGGCAGGCACAGAGGGCGTAGCCCAGGCCGGGGACGAGACCTGCAAGAGCGGCGACCGGCAGAACGGCCAGTAGAATCAACAGAATTGATTTCAGCAATCTCAGGGATCGTTTCTCGCCCAACAGAATCGGAATTGTTTCCTTGCCCACGATGCGGTCCCCCTGCATATCCAGGGTATCGAAAAATGCGGTCCGGACGAACACCAGGCCGGTCGACCACAGGAAGACGAGAACCATTTCCAGATTCGGCAGGTTTGAATTGAACAGAGAGGGAAGAAGCGACGTCACCACACCCCAGGCCGCTGCAATCAGAAGAGTTTTGGATCCGGGCACATCCCGCAACCGGCGGTAATGGTCTGCGGTCAGTGCCTGCGGTATGATCTGCAAATTGTAAGTGAGACCGAGAAGGCTCATCAGCAGCAGGATCAGAAAAGGCTGAATCCCCAGCGTATACGCCAACAGCAGACCGGCCCCGCCGGCGGCAACGGCCAGTAGAGAGAGAAAAAACCTGTACCGGACATAGAACGATGCGCGGTCTGGATCGTTGTACTGATCGGATTGCCGACCGGTCAAATGATTGAGAATGTGCATGGACTGCACATATAGTACGGCGATAGCGACGAAGGGCAGGGCGGGCCGGATCCCGAGCAACCGGGTGCAGGCATAACACAGACACCCCGCTCCGACGGAAACATATACATTGGTGAGGAGCAGCGTGCGTTGCAGGACAAAGAGACCCCGTCGCCATCCTCGGGCCCGTTTATATCGCAGGGCTTCCAACGCCTTGTATACGCGCTTGATGATCCAGTTGGGCGTCGACGCCCCGGCGGTGATCCCGATCAACTGCAAGGCATTGAGCTCCTTGAGGTCCAGAGTGCCGAGGTCCTCTTCAGTTTCGACGTGGTAAGTGGGTTTGCCCGATGATCCGGCAATTTCAGCCAGTCTTTGGGTGTTGCCGCTGTTACGCCCCCCGACGACGATGATCGCATCGACTTCCGTGGACAGACGCTTGACCTCATCCTGGCGGCGCTCGGTCGAATCGCAGATTGTATCGAATATCTTATATGCCGGATGTTTCTCGCGGACCCAATTTTTTACGGTCTCGAAAAACTGGATATTCTGTGTGGTTTGGGCAACAACGATGGCCTGGTTGAATTGCGGCAGCGAATCCAGTTCTTCGAAACTCCCGACGACGTGGCCGTTTTGACCGGCATACCCCAGCAGACCGGTTACCTCGGGATGGTCCTTGTCGCCGATGATGATCGCTGCATATCCCTTTTTGGCATGTCTGCTGATGATGCTCTGGACCTTGATCACCCTTGGGCAGGTGGCATCGATGACGGAGAAGCCGGCTTTTTTCAGCTGTAGCTTGGTCTTGGGCGGAACGCCGTGCGCTCGGATCAGGACGGTGCCGGTGCCGCGGTCGGGAATCTCAGTCAAAATCGAGATACCCTTGCCTTGGAGCAAATCGAGGACCTGGGCGTTGTGGATCAGGGGGCCGAAAGTGTAAATGGGACCCTGCTGGTCACCGGAGGTATCCATGACCATTTCGACGGCGCGGCGAACCCCCATACAAAAACCGGCGGTCTTTGCGATCAAGATCTTCATCGAGTTGGTGATATCCGATCAGGTGATAAAATCGTGCAGGTACATACTGATCAACTCTTCGATCAGGTGCGGCATTGGCAGGCGGGCGACACCGACGATGGTCACGTTTTCCTGGGTCAGCGGCAGCAAGAATTTAGCGGCCGGACTTCCGGCTACCCCCTCTGCGATACCGGGCGTGACCTCTCCCATCATCGCATGGGCGATAATGATGCCAAGAGGACCGAGAATAACGTCGACACTTTTAGTGGTCTGTACGATTGCGTTTTCTCCGGAAGCGCCACGATTGGCCCCGGCTTTTAACATTTGGGCGGTGGCGATCGCATTGGTGCCGAGGGCGACGACGTCTACAGTTTCACCATACAAATCCTTTATTTTCTTAATAATCGCGCTTCCGATACCACCGCCCTGTCCATCAATGACACCTATTTTCTTCATTCATCGCTCCGGGTTTAGAGACCGTTGGCGGCGAGTTTCAGCCTCAATTCGAAACCGGTTATCCGGGCGGAGATGCCCACCTTATTTTCGTCCTAAAGCAGTTGTGTCTGTTGAGTCGGTTAGGTCAGTTTTGTCAGTTAAAAAATATCATCGATTTTATCGACTTAACGCTCATAGCCCTTAAGCCACCACTTGTTCCGGGATCCTGAGTATCGAGTTTCAAGTTTCAAATTTCTTTTTACGGGTCTAATTCTATTTTCGTGCTAATGATCAAAGGATTCAATCGCGCTTTTCTGCGGTTAGAGTTTACCGATCCGCTTCCGGTTGCGGCGCCGGTTTTTGGGTGCCCGTCGCCGAGGCCCTTTTTTTTGGGTGGAAAAAGTTCGAATGTCGACGTCGTCGTCCTCTCGAGAACTACCGCTGCCGTCGGCCCCGGCCATGAAAAGCTTTTGCTCGAATTCTGCGGTACTGATCGTCGCGGCATGACAGGCTGCGGCAGCCGTAACGATTTCCCGGTCGGAGCTGACGATCAGCGCTTTCTCCCGGTCGTGGGCCGCCATGCGCTTGATCACGTCATCGGCCGTCTCCCCGGCACGCGAGAACCTCACCGTGATTCCCTTAACACGATCGTGCGACTGGGAATAAACGGGTACGTCGGAACCGTCGAAGACAACCGTGATCTTGTGATGTTTGACTTTCTTATAGGCGGCCAGCATTTCCACCAGGGCCTCTCGGCCGAGTTGGAGATCCTGGCGATCCAGCACATTGAGCGCGGCCGAGTTGCGTATGAGATTGTACCCGTCGACAATTATGTGCAGTGCCATCGTATAGCTCTGTTAAAAAATTTATCAAGACCCGGATAAACCCGACTGCACCTTTGACCTGTCGGGTTCTGAGTACGGTAACCCCTAGCCGCCGGTTTTCCGCAAGATATAGGCTTTAAGATAAAGTTTTTGGCAAGGTCAGAGGGAGGAGGCTGTATTGTGATACGCCGACGACCGATAACGCAGTCCAAAACCTTTATATTAATGCATAGAGCTGGTGCGCGGTATCGATTGCGTTACCGGAGGAAGCAACGCCACCATCATCCCTTCAGTTGACGGAGCAATCGGTCAAGATCGTCATCGCTGTAAAATTGGATTTCGAGCTTGCCGACTTTACCGCGGCGTTTTATGTTAACCTTAGTACCAAAGTGACGCGAAAGATCGGCCGTGACATCGGAAAAATACACGTCTTCGGAGGAAGAGGGCGGCGACCGGCGCGGTGTCCTTTCGACTCTGAGCTGCCGCACGAGGCTTTCGGTTTCACGAACCGAGAGTCCCCTCGACACCACCTTGCGCCAGATATCGATCTGAGCGGCTTTATTGTCGACGCCCAGCAGGGCTCGGGCATGGCCCATACTCAGAGAGTCGTCGATGATGCTGTCTTTGATTTGTTGCGGCAGATTTCTGAGACGTAAAAAATTGGCCACCGCGGAGCGACTTTTGCCGACCCGTTCGGCTGCCTGGTCCTGGGTCAGTTTGAATTCCGTTATCAAGCGGTGGTAAGCTTCGGCCTCTTCAATTGGGTTGAAGTCTTCGCGTTGAATGTTTTCGACGATCGACATTTCCAGCAGCTCGGCGTCGGAGACATCCCTATAAACAACCGGAACCTTTGTCAAACCGACTTTTCGGGCGGCCCGCAGGCGCCGCTCTCCGGCCACGAGCTCGTAACCATGGTCTATCCGGCGCACCAGCAGAGGCTGAATGATGCCCTGCGCCTTGATCGAGTTGCCGAGTTCCTCGAGGTCATTGTCGGAAAAATGCTGACGCGGTTGGTAGCGGTTCGGCCGGATCAGGTCGACGTCGCAAAGAAAATATTCCCGCGGGTTGTCCTGTTCCGGTTCGAAATCGGGAATCAGTGCATCCAGGCCGCGGCCAAGGGCCAGTTTCTTGCGTTTTTTAGGGTCGGCATTGTTTCTGATTGTGTTTTCTCTGGGCATTTCTGGTCGTCATTCCTGATAGGTTTAAAGGCGGGCCGAATCGGTGACATGGGCGGCCATGATCTCCCGGGCCAGGTCGAAATAGCTGCGCGCGCCGGTCGAGGTGGCATCGTAGAGCAAAATCGGTTGGCCGAAGCTGGGGGCCTCACTCAATCGGATATTGCGCGGTATGGTGGTTTTATAGACCAGGTTTTTAAAATATTTTTCGGCATCTTCGGCTACCTGATAAGAGAGGTTCGTCCGGCGGTCGAACATGGTCAGCAGGATGCCTGCTATAACCAGGTGCGGGTTCAAGTGCTGTTTGATCCGCTTGACGGTCTGCAGAAGCTGTCCCAGGCCTTCCAAAGCATAGAATTCACATTGAAGCGGTATCAGCAGGGCATCCGCGGCGGTCAGTGCATTGACCGTCAGTAAACTGAGGGAGGGCGGGCAGTCCAGAATGATGTAGTCAAAATCAGTGGCGACTGCGGTGACAAGATTCTTAAGGGCCGCTTCCCGATCTGGATTGGACATCATCTCCACTTCGAACCCGATCAGTTCCACGTTGGACGGAATGATCCTCAAGGTGTCGATATCACTGGTTAAAATAAGCTCATGCGCTGCAGCGCTCCCGAGAAGGCCATGGTAGAGGGTCTTCGTAATGCGATTTTTGTCCAGGCCGACGCCCGAGGTGGCATTGCCCTGCGGGTCGCAATCCACCAGCAGGACCTCTTTTTCCGACACCGCCAGGGCGGCCGAGAGATTGACCGCCGTCGTCGTTTTGCCGACCCCGCCTTTTTGGTTGGCTATGCAGAGAATATGCGCCATGGCCGAGAACCTAACATACTGCAAGCAGTTTGAAAAGGTTTTAAAAATGTGTCATGATCGCACCGAAAAGACCCGCTGCAATCCGAGAACGGGTCCATCCTCAGGAATCGAGATGAGGTCTTATGCACGCAGTTAAAAAAATTATTGCCGGACTGATAGCGTTTGTCTTCCTATCGGGTCTTCTCGGCCCGCCGGCCGCAACGGGCATCACCATCAAGGAAGAGGAAGATCTCGCCCGTGAATTTCTCAGGTACGTAACGCTACAGCTGGAAATCATCGATGACCCGATAATCGTCGAGTATGTCAATTCGGTGGGAAAAAAAATTCTGGCTAAAGTACCGCCGCAGCCATTTCCCTACCATTTTTACGTGGTCAAACAAGACGTCTACAACGCGTTCGCCACTCCGGCCGGCCATGTATTTATTTACTCCGGATTGCTGGCGGCGATGGACAACGAGGATGAGCTGGCGGGAATCCTGGCGCATGAGATTTCCCATGTCACCTGCCGACATATCTCCCAGAAAATCGAACGTTCCAAGATGATCAGCATCGCCACCTTGGCCGGGGTCGCTGCCGGAATATTGCTGGGCGCTGCGGGCGGCGGCCAGGCAGCCGGCGCCCTGACGATGGGATCGATGGCTGCCGGTCAATCCGCGTCACTGGCGTTCAGCCGGGAGAACGAAATTCAGGCCGATCAGGTCGGCATGGTGTATTTGACCGAAGCAGGGTACACGGGTGAGGGATTGCTCTCCGTTCTGAACAAAATTCGCGCAAAGCAGTGGTACGGGTCCGAACAGGTCCCCACCTACCTGATGACCCACCCGGCTTTGGAAGATCGACTGGCCTACATCGATACCTATCTCGCCAGTGGGAAAAATGAGCTCCAGACCAGCCGGCCGGTTAACACAAATGCTTTTCAACTGGTTCATGCGCGACTCATTGCCCTTTACAGCGACGAAAAAGTCGCCCTGAGCACATTCGAAACGGCACTGAGAAGCGAAACTGCAGATGCGATAACCTACTACGGATACGGGCTGGCGCTCGCCAGGGCCGGTAAAAACGAGCAAGCGGTTACCGCACTCAAAAAAGCGCTCGAGACCGAAGCCTTCAACCCGATATTCCTAGCCGGGCTGGGACGGGTTTATTTTCTGGACAGGCGCTACCAAGAGGCGCTTACGACTATTGCGAGTGCGCTCAGCCTCGATCCCCAGGAACCGGAAGCACTGTTTTTCCTGGGGCGCACCCGTCTGGAGCTCGACCAGCCGGAAGAGGCCCAGGCGGCGTTTGAACGCCTGCTAAATCAGGAAATCGTTGCCAAACAGGTCTATTATTTTCTCGGGAAAGCTTACGGACAGGAAGGGAAACTGGTCGAGGCCTACTTGAACCTGGGGCGATATTATTACCTAAAGCACGACTATACCAACGCCCGGATTCACTTCAAACAGGCCCTGGAAAAAACGCAGGATCCCGATCAGCGTCGCGAAATCGAGGGACGCCTCAAAGAGATAGAGAAGATTCTCAAGGCATTGAAAGAATCGTAAGAGCCAACCGACACCGCCCGGTTAAATGCTGACAACTGGGGCATCGGCAAGTGATAATGGCTCATCTTGCTTCTCTGTTGGCCTGTCTACTGCGTCACATCCACCGGCACCCATCCC
>JARFQH010000043.1 GCA_029287875.1 Desulfobacteraceae bacterium
CGAGAACATCGGTCAAAACATCAATGCGGTCCGGGCCGAGGAGATGGCGAATACTGACGTCGATTTGATCGGCACTGCCTGTCCCTATTGTCTGGTCATGCTGGACGACGGCGTGAAATCCCTCGAACTGGAAAAAACGCCGAAAGTGGCCGACATTATCGACATCGTCGCCGACTCCTTGGGTTAGCCGTTAATAATTCTATCACCAAACGAGGATGAAATGAAAATCATCGTCTGCGCCAAGCAAATTCGACACACCTATTCGAGAACGGGAACATCGCCCGAGTCGCATTATATCAGCCCCGAAGACGGTGTCTACCGCGTCAACCCTCACGATGAAGCAGCCCTTGAGCTGGCCCTGCGCCTGAAAGACGACTACGAGAACATCACCGTCGTGTTGCTCACCCTGGGGCCGATGATTGCCGAAGACGAGATGCGACGGTGCATGGCCACCGGCGCCGACGACCTTTACCAGATCAACGTCAACGGGCACCCGCCTTATTCGGAAGACCCCCTCGATCAGCCCGATCCGTGGGTCAAATCGGATCTCATGGCCCGAGCCGTGAAAGACCTCAGAGGGGATCTGGTGCTCTGCGGTAAAGCGTCTCTCGATAAAGGCAGTGGTCAAGTAGGAGCGCTTGTGGCACATCGCCTCGACCTGCCCTTTGTATCGGCCATCACAGATCTTACCATCACAGATCTTTCCATGGATAAATCCGGCAGCACCCTTCAGGTGCAGCGCAGCGCCGGCCGCGGGGTTCGGGAAATCATCGAATGCAGAATTCCGGCCGTTTTCAGCGTGGATCTTGGACGGGATCTCCGGCTCCCGAAATTTGCCAAGCGACAATGGGCCGAGGCCTATGCCCCCCGGCATTTGGATTACGGCGCCGACGTCGATGCCCCAAAGATCGTCTGCACCCACCGGTTTCAGCCGCGCCCGCGCCCGAAGATCGTCCCTGCGCCGGACAGCCGTCTGCAGGCTTATGAACGCATCATGCAGCTTCTCTCCGGCAGCAAAGTGGAGAAAAAAGGCGAGATGCTGACCGGGAGTCCTGAATCTCAGGTCGATGGCATTATCGCTTTTCTGAAAGCCAATGGTTTTCTCGAACCGACCAGTGCAGATGCAGACCCATAATCGCCCATTGACCTTTCGGCTGAGACCTTCAGCCCGATACCACTGCCTGCCGGACGGGAAGGCGGCGCTGGTGCTGCTCTTCCCGCTGCGGGCGGTGTTTATTCATGCTTTCTGGCATCCGGTGCTGGTCTGCCTGGGTCACGATGAGTGGGTGCCGCTGGAACAAATCGCCGAAGCGGTTCCCCATGTTCCTCCCGAACAAATCGAGCTCTTCCTGAACACCCTGATTCAAAAGGGGTATGTCGCCCAGGAAGGCTTTCCCCTTCTCGATGAAGCCGACTATCCGGCGCTGTCCGTCATCATACCGGTCAGAAACCGGCCGGCTGAGATCACCGCCTGCCTTAGCTCGTTGAACCGCCTCGATTATCCGGCCGAAAAACTGGAGATCATCGTGGTGGACGATGCCTCCGAAGATGCCACTCCCGAGGCGGTGAACCGATTCCCCGGGGTGCGCCTGCTGCGGATGCAGCAGCACCGTCAGGCATCTTTTTGCCGCAACCGGGCCGCCGAAACTGCCCGGGGCGACATCCTGGCATTCATCGATTCGGATTGCCTGGCCGATCCCACCTGGCTCAAGGAATTGGTGCCCGCGTTTCGAGACACGTCACTCGGCGCATTGGGCGGCTGGGTCGATGCCGCCTTCGAAGAAAAAGGGTTGGACCGGTATGAAAAGGTCAAGTCATCCCTTAAAATAGGGGCCTGGTTTAAACGATCCGAACAGGCCGAACGTTTTTTTTATGTGCCCACCTGTAATTTCCTGGTGAGAAGAGAAGCTTTTTTGAGCCTGGACGGATTCCGGGAAACCCTGCATGTGGGCGAAGATGTCGAATTCTGCTGGCGGTTGCAAGACGCGGGACATGTATTGGAATATCGACCCATGGGAAGGGTGTCCCACAAGCATCGGAACCGCCTGGCCGCCTTTTGTTCCAGACGCTTCGATTATGGGACCTCCGAACCCATGCTCCAGCAGTTGCACACCGAACGGGTGAAAACCCTGTATCTGCCCTGGTCCGAATCCCTTTTCTGGCTGACCGTCGTCCTGTCGATGGCCCTGAAAACTGCCCTGCCTCTTTTCCTGAGCGCTGGGTTGCTCCTGGTGGACGGACTGAAAAAACACCGCAAACTGAAAACCCGGCAGATCCCGATCAAACGATGTCAGATTTTCACCGCCATCATCCGCGGCTATCTATCCTTCGTCTATCATTGTTGCAGCTTTATCTCCCGTTATTACCTGGTCGTCGTGCCGGTGGTCTTGCTCTTGTCTCCTTTGACCGCCGCCGTCATTTTCGGGATGCATCTGACAGCCGGCAGTGTAGAATATATGGTCAAGAAACCGCGCCTTAATCCGTTTTCGTTTTTGCTCTTTTTTACTTTGGAACAGTTATCCTATCAATCCGGTGTGTGGTGGGAGTGCATTCATCGCGTCAACTTCCACCCGGTGCTGCCGCGGATCATTCATAAGCGGATTTGACACCAGATAATGCATCACTACCCAAGACCGTTACACGAACCGAGACCGGGCGGAAGATCTGTTTTTTAAAACCGGAACAGGTTTTAAATATGACCCGATTTTTCCAAAAAATAGCATACCGGTGGTCATTTCACGAAGATTGCCTGGATAAATACTTCAGGTAGACAGCCATGTTTTTAAATGATACTCGACTATGTTGTCCTCATAATTATTCTTAAAACCTTTTTTGAAGGAGACATCACATGCCAAAGTACATAATCGAACGCGAATTGCCGGGCGCCGGGGACCTTGGAGACGATCAGATTCAGGGCATTTCACAAAAATCATGCCAGGTACTGGGTGAATTGGGACCCCAGATTCAATGGGTGGAGAGCTTTGTCACCGATGATAAAATCTATTGTGTTTATATTGCCCCCAGCAAGGAATTGATCGAAAAGCACGCGCAGCAAGGCGGGTTTCCGGCAAACAAAATCTCGAAAGTCAGGCGCATGATCGATCCAACGAGCGCCGAGGGATAAACTACTATCTACCAAAGGAGGATACTCATGGCGGATGGCAAAGTCACCGTGATCGCACGGATCAAGGCCAAACCAGGATTGGAAGAGACGGTGAAGAAAGAAGTGATGAACTTGGTATCACCGACCCGTGCGGAAGCCGGGTGCATCAATTACGACCTTCATCAATCATCCGAGGACCCGGCGCTCTTGATGCTTTACGAAAACTGGGTCAGCAAAAAGGCTCTGGACGAACACCTGGCGATGCCCTATTTGGAAGCGTTTAAAACCAAGGCCGGTGAGATTCTGGCAGAACCGCTGGAGATCACCCTATGGGAGATGATCAGCGAGCCGTCGAGGAAATAACCGCAAGGATTTACTTGTTGCCCAATCGATTTCGACGCCATGGATTAAAACCACCCCGATCGCTGACGCTCATGATCACGAGCGGCTGTAATCTGCAGTGCCACCACTGCCTGCTCGACTGCGGACCACCGCGAACCGACTCGGCAGTGCCTTCGGAGACCCTCATTAGACTCATCCGGGATTTTATCAGCTCCGGCGTCAATAAGATCAATATCGCCGGCGGCGAGCCGCTTGCCCACCCGGAATGGATGAGGATAGTTGATTATGCCTGTCGCCGATCCGAACTCGAGAAAATCACATTGCAGACCAACGGCGTCCTGCTGGACGAGGCAACGATTCGGCATCTGACAAAACTGCCCCCGGAGCGGTTCCGGATGCAGGTCAGCATCGAAGGCGCCACGGTCCTTACCCATGATGCGGTGCGCGGCCCGGGAAGTTTCGAAGCCACCTTCCGGGGAATTCGGTTGGCGATCCGTCAGGGTCTCGGGAAGCAGACGCAGGTGGCTTTTACGGAGATGAGCCACAATTTTCATGAAATTCCCCGGTTGCTGGCGCTTTTGGACGGCATCGGAATTTCACGATTTGTCAGCGGAACCCTGGTTCGAGGCGGACGCGCAGCGGCATCGCTGCGGCTGACGGCGCCGTCGACCGCACAGGCATGTGAACTTCTCGATCTCTATCATAAAGATCGGGCCTTCAGGGATCGGTATGATCGCATGGCCAGTGTATCGGTCATCGAATGGTACAAGGGCCGATCGGAACCGGCCGATAGAATCTGCAGCTGCATAGAGAACCCGTTTATATCGGCCGCCGGTCGACTCTATCCATGCGTCATGCTCCTTTCAGAAAAATACGCCGTCGCGGATGTTTTTCACCGCTCTTTCGAAGATATCATTTCAGAAGGCCTGCCGATTTGGGCCGAGCTTCCACAGATCAGCCGCCGGCGAATGGTGCAGCTTGAAACCTGTGAAGGATGTCCGGGGAGGCATCACTGCGGGGGTGGATGTATGGGACGCGCCCTCGCCCACAGCGGCGTTCTGATGGCGCCTGAAGATCGTTGCGCGCTGAGAAAAGCAGCGTACTGCTGGAAACAGAGCGGTCAATAGAATCTGGCGATCTCATGCCGGATTGAATTCAAATGAATCCCGAACTGTTGAAATTGATAACGCAGCTATGCCGAAACGGCCTGCGCCATCGCTATCGATGTCTCACCGGAAAACCTGGAAAACCGGTCGCGGTCAGCTTCGAGATCACGCACGACTGCATTGCCCGCTGTATCATGTGCAACATATGGAAGATCCCTGCCCGGGTGCCGAACCTACCCATCGCGGATTGGTTGACATTACTCTCCTCGCCGGTGTTGAACGACCTGCGAGAGCTGGATGTCACCGGCGGCGAACCCTTTCTTCGAGACGACCTGAGCGATCTCTTCGACGGTATCTGTGCCCTCAAGAACACCAACCTGAAGAGATTGCGGGCTGTGGCCGTGACCACCAACGGTTTCTTGACCCGGCGGGTCGTTACGACCGTTGAGGATATTGCCCGCCGGCTGCACCGAGAAAACATCGAGCTGGTGATGGTTTGCGCAATGGACGCGGCGGGTCCGCTTCACGAAAAAATCCGCCGGGTGAAGGATGCCTGGCCGAAGTTAAACGAAACCATCCGGGGCCTGATCGAGCTTCGCCGACGCTATCCCAACCTGATCATTGGATTGAAGACCACCATTTTGCCGATCAACATCGACGAACTCGATGGAATCGCCGATTATGCCGAAGCGAATCGTCTGTTTACGATTATTTCACCCTGCATCATCACGAGGGGTAGATATCTTAATCCCGATCTGGGCGGCGACATGGCCTTCAGTTCCGAAGACATGGCCAAGATGATCCGCTTTTACCGGGGCGAGCGCTCCGACTGGAGTTACCACGGCCGTCGCCTGGTAGAATATTTTCAAACCGGTGTCATGCGTAAACCGTGTACCTGCGGGTATAATTACGTCTTCGTTCGCAGCAACGGCGATGTATACTTGTGCCCATTGATTGATCGATCCGTCGGCAACATCCGGCGCCAATCACTGTCGGATATCTTCTTTTCGGATGGGGCCAACCGGATACGCAAGAACGTCGGTCACTTCGATGAGTGCCGCAGCTGCACGGAACCCGGTCTCGAACGGTTTAGCCTGCCGATGGAAGGGTTCAGCTATCTGTCGCTTCTGCATGAATACGGCCGAACGGCCTTTCTGAAGTTTCATCACCACATGGGCTTGGATAAATATGTCGGATAATCTCGATGAGCCCAAGGTGAATCGGGTATCACCCAGTTATTTTTTTGAGCAGGAAAGCCATGTTTCTTCCCAGGACTTTCATGGTTTCCAGTCCTTGGGCGTCTTTCTCGACATCCCCTTTATCAAGGCCAAGCGCCATGTTGGGGTAATTCGACCCGACGATGAACATTTCAAAACAAGTAAAAAAGGTGTTCATCGCCATGAAGGCCTGGGAAGCGCCGGTACGCTGGGCAACGGTGATGGCCGCGCCCGCTTTGTAGCGCATCAAACCCGGATTGGCAAAGGCCACCATTCCGGCCCGATCGACCAACGCCTTCATCTCCGTCGAGACATTGGCAAAGTACGTCGGCGACGCCAGG
>JARFQH010000367.1 GCA_029287875.1 Desulfobacteraceae bacterium
GACGGTTACCAGAACTTCACCGGACGAGGAGTCGGCCTGGGGAGGGTGGTCCTTGTCAAAACGGATGAAGATAACGCCCTGCTTGCGGGCTTCGGTGTAGTAGTCCTCCAGCAGACCATAGGTGCGCATATCTCTGTAAAGTACGTACACCTGGGCGTCCGGGTTGAGTTTCTTGATCTCCAGGGCATTTTTGACGGCACTCTGACAGCAGATGCGTGAGCAGTTTTCGTTTTCCTCGTTGCGCGAGCCCACGCACTGGATCATCACGACGCTGCTCAGGTCGGCCGCCCCCTTTTCCGCCAGGCGGTCGCTCACTTCCACCTGGGTGACGACCCGATCGTCCTGGCCGTACATAAACTCCTTAGGTCGGTATTCTCCACCGCCGGTGGCCACGATGATCACGCCGTGATCGAGCTTGCGGGTTCCGTTGCCCGATCCGACAGCCACCTCGGTGACGAAGTTGCCCTGGAACCCTTCGAACCCGGTGACCCGGGCATCGGTCAGGACCTCGATTTTTTTCTCGGAACCAACCTTTGCGATCAGTTGATCGAGATAGGCGTGAATGTCGGCCCCCTCGATGGTGTGGTGGAGCTTGCGCGCCATGCCGCCGAGTTCGGACGCTTTTTCAACAACCGTCGATTCGAATCCCTGTCCGGCCAAATCCAGCGCCGCAATCATACCGGCAATGCCACCACCGATGACCAGGGCCTTTTTGTTTACCGGAATCACCTTCCCGTGCAGCGGTGTCAGGATAGCGGAGCGGGCCACGGCTGCCCGGACGAGGTCTTTGGCTTTTTCGGTGGCGATTTCCGGATTGTTGGCGTGCACCCATGAATCCTGGTTCCGGATGTTGGCCATCTCAAACAGGTATTGGTTCAGCCCGCAGGCCTCGAGGGTCTCCATGAACATAGGGGCATGGGTCTTGGGACTGCATGAGGCCACCACCACCCGGTTGAGCTTCTCTTCCTTGATCTTCTCCTTTATTTTCTCCTGGGTGTCCTGACTGCAGGTAAACAGGTTTTCATCGGCAAATACGACGTTGGGAAGGCTTTCGGCATATTCCTTGACGGCCGGCACATCCACCACTCCGCCGATATTAATGCCGCAGTTGCAGACGAATACGCCGATGCGTGCATCTTCACTGCTGACGTCGATCTCATCGGGGACATCGATACTTTTGGTGTCGCTGCCCCGGGCCTCGGCCACGTCGGTACCGGCGGCACTGGCCGCAGCACTGGCCTCGGTCACCGACGAGGGAATGTCTTTTGGGCCTTGGAGGATACCGCAGGTGTAAACTCCCGGACGTGATGTGGTCACCGGCGCGAACGGATCGGTGTCGATGAAATTGTACCGGTTGAGATTAATTTGCAGGCGGTTGGCCAGATCGACCGTCGATTTCGACGCCTGCAGGCCTACGGACAGGACCACCATGTCGAAGGTCTCTTCCGTCATGTTGCCGCTTTCATCGGCAAAGACAAGCTGAAGGTTGCGCGTCTGCGGATCGTCGTAAATGGTGTGGACGCGGGCTTTGATGAAGCGGATGCCTTCCCGATCTTTGGCCCGGTTGTAGTATTTTTCATAGTCCTTGCCATAGGAGCGGATGTCCATGTTAAAGACGGCGCAGTCCAGTTCGCCGCCGGAGTGCTCCTTGGCAATCATGGCATCCTTTATGGCATACATGCAGCAGACCGAAGAACAGTATCCGTTGCCGCACTTGTTGGTGTCTCTGGAGCCGACACACTGGAGCCAGGCGATTTTTTTCGGTTCCTTTTCATCCGAGGGCCGCACCAGGTGCCCCATGGTCGGGCCCGAGGCACTCAGGATGCGTTCGAACTCCAGACTGGTCATCACGTTGGGATTGCTGCTGTAATGATAGAATTCCTTTAGATGTGACGGGTCGTAGGTGTCCGTGCCGGCGGAGAGAATGACCGCGCCCACCGTAATCTCTTTTTGGATCGGCTTCTGGTCGTGATCGACAGCTTCTGCCAGACATGCCTTGACACACTGGTAACATTCGGAGCAGATGCCGCAACGCAGGCAACGATCGGCTTCCATTTTCGCTTCGGTTTCATTGAAGCCGAATGAGACTTCCAGAAAGTTGCACTCCCGGGCGTCCGGGTCGAGGCAGCGAACCGAGGTTCGGGCTTTCTGGGGCTCCAGGGAGACATCCGGCTTCTCGAAATCCCAGGTCTTCTCCCGCCCTTCGGTCAAATCCAGACCGTTGACGAATCGGTGAATGCTCTCGGCAGCCTCCTTGCCGCAGGCGACAGCCTCCACCACCGACTTGGGACCGTAGAACGCATCGCCGCCGGCGAAGACCCAGTCAATCGGGGTCTGCAGGGTGACCGGATCGGCTTCCAGGCCGCCCACGCGGGTGAGACTGACGCCCTGCTCGGCGATAAAAGAGCGGTCGGTGCTCTGACCGATGGAGATGATTATCGTGTCGCCGAAAATCGGCTGACATTCGTTTTCGTCATACGTCGGGTTGAAGCGGTTGTTTTCGTCGAACACGGCGGTGCAGGTCTTGAACTCGATGCCCGAGACCTTGTTGCCCTTGTCGATGAAAAACGCCTTGGGCCCGAAACTGTTGACGATCTTGATATCGCCTTCCAGGGCCTCTTCGATCTCGTGCTGCCAGGCGGGCATCTCCTCGCGCCGCTCCAGGCAGACCAGGGTGACGTTCTTGGCTCCCTTGCGCTTGGCGGTCAGGGCGACGTCAATGGCCACGTTGCCGCCGCCAACCACGATGACGTCCTCACCAATGGGAACATCTTTGCCCATGGCCGTGTCGCGCAGAAACTCCACGCCCTGCAGAACGCCCTCGACATCTTCGTTTTCCACCCCGAGCCGGCGACCGCCGTGCAGACCGATGGCCATGAAGAGGGCCGAGAAACCGTCGGCTTTGAGGCTGTCCAGGGTGACGTCCTTGCCGAAGGTGACCCCGGTTTTGATGGTGACCCCCATTTCTTCGATCACCTTTATTTCGCGCTTGATAATATCTCTCGGTAAGCGGTATTCGGGGATCCCCACGGACATCATTCCGCCGGCTACCGGCAATTTTTCAAAGATTGTCACCTGGTAGCCGTCTTTGGCAAGGTAATAGGCCGCTGTCAATCCTGCCGGACCGGATCCCACGATGGCAACTTTTTCCTCGCGCGGCGCGGCAGTCTTGGGGACAAACATTTCGCCCTGGCCCAGTTCCCAATCAGATAAAAAACGGTGCAATTCACGGATGGCCAGGGGTTGGTCCACATCATTGCGGGTGCAGGCTTCTTCGCAGGGATGATGGCAGACCCGTCCACAAATTCCGGGAAACGGGTGGTCCTCTCTGAACAGTTCCAGCGCCTCGCGGTACTTTCCTTCATTGATCAGGGCAATGTAGCCCTGGATGCTTACATGAGCCGGGCAGGTGGCTTTGCAGGGGGCCGTGCCGCGTTTGCTGATGCCGAAAGCTCCCGGGATCGCCTGGGGGTATTGTTTGAAGATGGCCTTACGCTCGGACAGGCCTTCGTCGTATTCATTGGGCAGAGCAATGGGGCAAACTTTGGTGCACTCGCCACAGCTGGTGCATTTCGCCAAGTCCACAAAGCGGGGCTGCTGGTAGACGGTGGCGCTGAAATTTCCGGGATTTCCCTTGAGATCAAGCAGTTCGGTGTTGGTGAGCAGTTCGATGTTAAGGTGCCGGCCGACCTCGACCAGTTTCGGCGAAATCACTCACATCGCACAGTCATTGGTGGGGAACGTCTTGTCGAGCTGGGACATGAGCCCCCCGATGGCGGACGACTTCTCGACAAGATAGACGTAATAACCCGATTCTGCCAGATCCAGCGCAGATTGCATACCGGCGATGCCGGCTCCCACTACCATCACTGATCCGCTCTTCGTTCCGTTAGCTGAACCCATTTCGACTCCTTTTTTCGATTGACCCCGTTTTGTCGCTGGGGAAAAAATGGTCACCGGCCAAAGTTAGCGCTTGCTGAAAAACCATCCGTTTAAACCAAAGGGGATCTATGCCATATCACTAAAAGTACTGTCAAGGCCTATATCGATTGAAAAATAATAATTTTTGTAACAATGCAATGACTTATACGAAGATACAAAATAATTTGCATGTTCATATTGTGACGATAATTCATCTATACAAGAAGGTTAAACAAATAGCCGACCAAAAGGATTCCAAGGCCGACGACCCCTATGAAAGTTGCAATGAGGCGCGGCTTGAGAACTTTACGCAAAATGATCATTTCCGGGAGGGACAGGGCGATCACCGACATCATGAATGCCAAAACCGTACCCAGAGCGGCACCTTTTTCAAGCAGGGCATGCACCACAGGGATGATGCCCGCCGCGTTGGAATACATGGGAATACCGATCAATACCGACACCGGCACCGACCACCAGGCCGATTTTCCCATAAAACCGGCCATGATCCCTTCGGGCACATATCCGTGAATACCGGCGCCAACCGCGATACCCAAAACGACATATATCCAGACCCTTCCAACGATGTCGCGCACGGCTTCAAAGCCGCAGCGAATCCGATCCGCCCAATTTTTCCGGGGCTCTGTGACGCTATTGTCGCCCGCCTGGATTTGAAACACCCACTCTTCGAGATGGTTTTCCATGTGCATTCGGCCGATAACCCAGCCGGACAAGATTGCAATAACAAGCCCCATACCGAGATAGATGGCCGCGACCTTCCACCCGAACAAACCGTACAAGAGCACCACGGCAATCTCGTTGACCATAGGGGCCGAAATGAGAAAGGAAAAGGTCACGCCGAGCGGCACGCCCGTGGTGACGAAGCCCAGAAAAAGAGGCACTGCCGAGCAGGAACAAAATGGCGTGACGATGCCGAGCATCGCCGCAAGAACGTTACCGTACGACTCTCGCTTTCCGGCCAGTATCGTTCGGGTGCGTTCCGGCGTA
>JARFQH010000184.1 GCA_029287875.1 Desulfobacteraceae bacterium
GCGCTGAACTGACAGGGCGGCGGATCGTGATTTCAAACCGACGTAAAAGGCAGTGATGGCCGTCGGCTCGTTTCCAATATGGTCTTCATCGATGGCGTCGTGATGTCCGGCCCCATGGCCTTCTTCAGCATGGTGGGAATCGGTGGTTGTGTGAACGGACAGAGGATCGTGGCCATGATCGTGGGTCGGGTCCATGCCGGCATGGATGGCGTCGATGCCTTCCAGGCTGACGAACACCGTGCGGTCCACCGGCGTGCCGGTGCGGGTCAGGATACCGGCCACGTGAAAGGGATCCTCGTCATGCTCGATGAAGCTCACCTCCCCGGCGCCGTGGGCGACCACAATTCCAGAGCCGACCCGGTAAGCCAGCTTTTCGGCAACCTCGGCCCCCAGCACCGCTCCGTTTTCAGCGTTGAACCAGGCGCCTTTTTGCAACGAAAGCCCCTGTTTACGTCCGTATTGGAAATGGTCTAAGAAGGCCATGGTGGTTCCCAGCACCCGAAAGCCGCCATGGGAGTCGCCCAGGGATATGGGAATCGTCCAAGCAATCCCCGGATGGTCGGCAATGGCTTCATAGCTTTCCCACTCGATGTTGTTGCTAACGTTGCCGAGACCGAAAACCGAAGCGAGCAGCAGCTGAACCGGACTGGTGCGGGCGCCCACGATCAGGTCGGTGCCGGAGACGGTGTTGGTGAAACTGGTCTGGGCCTCGCTACGGATGCGCTCGACGCCCAGAAGCAAGGTGACACTCAGGGCGATAGAGATGATGGTCAGGCCTACGGTAAACTTGCGGTTGCGCAGACTTTTGAATGCCAGCGAAAAGATGGCCATTAGGAGTCCCTCCTTGCATCCATTGATATCGTGCTGTCTGCTCGATTTATTTTGGATAGCTGTACCGTCTGGTCAAATAGATACGATAGGGATGTGTCATGACTGACAAACACGAGCGTAGACTGTGCGTTTTGGCACTCTTCAAACAGCAGCTGGAGAAAAGCGTGACGGTGATCGGCATCCAGCGCTGAGGTGGGCTCATCGGCAATCACGATTTCAGGTGAGCCAATCAATGCCCGGGCGGCGGCCACACGCTGCTGCTGGCCCTCGCTGAGTTCGGTCACCGGGCGGTTCAGTAGCGGATCCGATATTCCCAACCGCGACAACAAACGCACGGCTTCGACTGTCAACCCACCATTGGAATGGGCTTGTTCATATCTTCGCCGAGAGAAACGGCATGGCAGGATCACGTTTTCCACGACCGTTAGGTAGGGAATCAGGTTGAACATCTGGAAAATCACGCCCATGTGGTCGGCTCGAAAACGATCTCTTTCAGACCCACCCATTTTCTCCAGTCTTTGTCCCAGTAACCTGATTTGACCTGCTTGGGGGACGGACACGCCGGCCAAGAGCCCCAGCAAGGAGCTCTTGCCGCTGCCACTGGGACCGGCAAAAAATACATGCTGTCCCCGAAGGATCTCCAGGTGAGGTATGTCCAATACCGGTCCACCCTCTGGACGCCAAGCAAACTGTACATCCGACATTACGATGGCCGGATTTCCAGGATTGCTTCGCAATTCCGTATTTTCTATCGGCTGTGTATGGGGAACGAGGAATGCGACCAAGACGATCTCCTTTCGATGTCGATTGTTTATTTTCAGGTTTTGGGCTCATCGATGCATTCAACGTTGAGCAACGGCAGTTGCAGGTCATAGAGGGTATTGAGTAAACCGGACAGGGCGGCCTGATCCTGCAAATGGCCCTGCAGGGTGGTGATATCGAGTTTCTCAGCCGAAGTTTCCCGCGTAACGGTCAACCCCCCCAGACGATCGGACCAGTTCCTCTCCACATGGCCCTGCACGCGAATGCGGTAGGTGGCCGGCGTTGTCAGTTTAAGTCCTTTCCAGGACGTGGGTTGTTCCATGATCGTGATCCCTTTCAATACGGTTTAAGATCAATATAAATGTCCGGCAGGCTCTTGAAAATGTACCCGAGGGTACAAAAAGGGTGTAGGTGAGGGTGTAAAAAGGGTGTAGTGGCGTAAAGTGGAAGTTAGAGGAGCCCCATCGCCGTGGCCTTGGCCACCGCCTCCTGACGATTATGGGCAGCGAGTTTTCTATAGATATTGTTGGTATGGCGTTTGACGGTTCCCGGCGAAATGAAGAGCTTTTCGGCGATCTCCTTGTTACTCAATCGGTCGGCCAGCAGATTGACGATGTCGAGTTCCCGGTTGGTTAGCGGCTCGTCCAATGATTGGAATGCATCCGCAGGCGATGTAGACCGGCGGCGCGCCTGAACGGGTGAGACATGTTCAGACGCGGGCGCCTGGAACCGGTCATGGGCGGCCAGTATCCGATCGATATAGTCGCTGAACCGACCGCGGTGGCTGAGCTGGTTCAGGAGGGCGGTCATTCGTGGACCCGCATCCAGAAAAGGCTTTATTCGGCGGCTCTGACACGCCAGGTCGAGCGCGCGTTCGAGATCGGCGAGGGCGGATGCCTGATCGCCGGCGGCATCTTGAAGCAGGGCTTTCAGCACCATCACTTCGATCAGGCAATGGGTATTGTGGACGGATGTGAAAAAGTCATGCAGCCGTTTCAGCAGGTCGTGGGCGTTTCGGTGAGAGGATGGATCACCTTGGGCGATAAAAATTCTGGCCTGGGTGAACTGAGGCACGAAAAA
>JARFQH010000192.1 GCA_029287875.1 Desulfobacteraceae bacterium
CAGTCCAAAAACTTTATCGTAAAGCCTATAGTGATACCGGTACTGCTTCACCGAGACCTTCAGCCGAGGCACAGGAGGGGGTATGAGCCAGGAAGTTGACGTTTACACACCCAAAAACAACATTCGTGTGGTTACCGCTACGTCTCTTTTCGACGGGCACGACGCCGCTATCAACATCATGCGACGCATTCTCCAGGCCACGGGGGTGGAGGTCATTCATCTCGGCCACAATCGATCGGTCCAGGAGATCGTCGATGCGGCTATCGAAGAGGATGCCCAGGGTGCGGCCGTATCGAGTTACCAGGGCGGGCACATAGAATTCTTCAAATACATGGTCGATCTTCTCAGGGAAAGAAACGCCGATCACATCAAGGTCTTTGCCGGTGGCGGAGGGGTCATCGTCCCCGAGGAGATCAAGCAACTTGAAGCCTACGGCGTCTCCAAAATCTATTCGCCTGAGGACGGTGCCAACAAAGGTCTTCAGGGAATGATTAACCACATGGTGCGGCAGCTCGATTTTCCGACCGTCAAGAGTTTCAACTTTGCCTTCGACGCGCTTGAACCCGAGAACAAATTGATGGTGGCCAACCTGATTACCGCCGTGGAACAGGCCAAAGCAAAACGAAACGGTCACTTGGCGCAATTGCGGACCCAGCTGCAGGCGCTTTCGCGCGACCGCAAGGCGCCGGTCATCGGGATCACGGGAACCGGTGGTGCCGGCAAATCCTCCTTGACCGACGAGCTGATCATCCGCCTGTTGCACGATTTGAAAAATATCCACGTTGCCATCATCAGCTGTGATCCATCGCGGCGCAAGACCGGCGGCGCTCTTCTGGGTGACCGGATTCGGATGAATGCCATCGGCAGCCCCAGGATCTACATGCGGTCTCTGGCCACGCGCAGTTCCCAAACCGAAATCCCCGAAGCCCTCGCCGAATGCGTCCTGGTGGCCAAAGCGGCGGGATTCGACCTTGTCATCGCCGAAACGGCCGGTATCGGTCAGGGGGACTCCAGAATCATCGACATGGTGGACGTTTCCCTCTATGTCATGACCAGCGAGTTCGGTGCGGCCTCCCAACTCGAAAAGATCGATATGCTCGATTTTGCCGATCTCGTGGTCGTCAACAAGTTCGAGAAACGCGGCGGCGAGGACGCCGTGCGTGACGTTCGCAAACAGGTCCAGCGCAACCGCAATGCCTGGAACAAAACGCCGGAAGAAATGCCGGTCTTCGGGACCATTGCCTCCAAGTTCAACGATGACGGCGTGACCGCACTGTACCGCGCCCTGCTCGACGCCATCGCGGAAAAAACCGGCGTCACTTTGAGCTCCAGCCTGCCGCGACCGGAATCCATGACATCGACCTCCAAAACGATCATCATTCCGCCGGAGCGCACCCGGTATCTGGCCGAAATCGCCGATACGGTGCGGCGCTATCACCAGCAGACGGCAGCACAGGCGGAAGCCATCCGCAAATCCTGGCACATCGATGAAACCCTAAAACTGCTGGCAGACGAACCGGCCGAGTTGGTCACCAGGCTCACGGAAGAAGCGAGCGCAGCACGGGAAAACATCCGGGATGACTCCCGCCGGGTGTTGAAAGAATGGCAGACGGTCAAGGAAGCCTACGGGCGAGACGAGTTGGTGTACGCGGTGCGCGACCACGACATCCGCGTACCCCTTTTCACCGAGTCACTGTCCCACCAGAGGATACCGAAAATCGTGCTGCCGGGATTCAAAGACCCCGGCGAGATCTACCGCTGGATGCGCGAAGAAAACGTTCCGGGACGCTTTCCTTTCACGGCCGGGGTTTTCCCGCTCAAGCGCATGGACGAGGACCCCACGCGCATGTTTGCCGGAGAAGGCGACCCGGACCGGACCAACCGGCGCTTCAAGCTCCTTTCCGCCGATTACGAGGCCAAGCGTCTGTCAACCGCTTTTGATTCGGTGACCCTTTACGGCTATGACCCGGATCGGCGTCCGGACATTTACGGAAAGGTCGGCACCTCGGGGGTCAGTATCTGCACGCTCGACGACGTCAAGGTGCTCTACAGCGGCTTCGACCTGTGCGCGCCCAACACGTCCGTCTCGATGACCATCAACGGCCCGGCACCGATTCTTCTGGCCATGTTTCTCAATGCCGCCATCGATCAGCAGCTGGACCGGTACACGACCGAAAACGGCAACCCGCCGTCGTCGGAAGTATACGAAAACATTCGCGCCGACGTCCTGTCCAACGTTCGCGGCACGGTTCAGGCCGATATCCTCAAGGAAGACCAGGGGCAGAACACCTGTATTTTTTCAATCGACTTCGCCCTCAAGATGATGGGTGATATCCAGGAATACTTCATTATCAAGAATATCCGCAATTTCTATTCGGTGTCGATTTCCGGCTATCACATCGCCGAGGCCGGAGCGAACCCGATCTCCCAGCTGGCCTTCACGCTGGCCAACGGGTTTACCTACGTCGAATACTACCTGTCACGCAACATGCCGATCGACAGCTTCGTACCGAACCTCTCTTTCTTCTTCTCCAACGGCATGGATCCGGAGTACACCGTAATTGGTCGGGTGGCCCGGCGAATCTGGGCCGT
>JARFQH010000220.1 GCA_029287875.1 Desulfobacteraceae bacterium
AGCGATAACCTACTACGGATACGGGCTGGCGCTCGCCAGGCCCCGTAAAAACGAGCAGGCGGTTACCGCACTCAAGAAAGCGCTTGAGACCGAAGCCTTCAACCCGATAATCCTGGCCGGGTTGGGCCGGGTTTATTTTCTGGACAGGCGCTACAATGAAGCGCTCAGCACTCTTGCGAGTGCGCTCAGCCTCGATCCCCAGGAACCGGAAGCCCTGTTTTTCCTGGGGCGCACCCGTCTGGAGCTCGACCAGCCGGCAGAGGCCCAGGCGGCGTTTGAACGTCTGCAAAAACAGGAAATCGTTGCCAGACAGGTCTATTATTTTCTCGGGAAAGCTTACGGTCAGGAAGGGAAACTGGCCCAGGCCTACCTGAACCTGGGACAATATTATTACCTGAAGCACGACTATGCCAACGCCCGGATTCACTTCAAACAGGCCCTGGAAAAAACGCAGGATCCCGACCAGCGTCGTGAAATCGAGGAACACCTCAAAGAGATCAAGAAGATACTGACTGCATTGAAAGAATCCTAAAAGCCGACGAACAGGACCCGGTGGAATGCTGACGACAGGGCTTTCGGCAAGAGATAATGGCCCGTCTACCGTGTCAGATTCACCAGCACGTATCCTTGGCATGCGATGTACGGTGCGCTTTGCGGACAAACCAAAATAAGGCGCAATTTTGCAGCATTATTCCTTGTCCCGATCCTGCCGATCAGGGACGATCGAAGTGAGAGAACTGCATGGTGAACGTTCCGCGCCCTTGGGTCGCCGAGCGCAGCACTGTGGAGTAGCCGAACATCTGTGCCAGAGGCACGACCGCCTTGATGACCTGGATACCCGCCTGTGATTCGATGGCCTCGATTTTTCCATCCCGGGCATTCAGGTCTCCGATTACCTCTCCCATGAACGCTTCCGGAACGAAGACCTCAACTTTCATAATCGGATCCAGAAGATAGGGCTTGGCGTTGTTCAGAGCATTTTTACAGGCGATGGATGCGGCGACCTTGTAGGCCAGTTCGGTTCCATGCGACTCGCGAAAGGAGCCGCCGACAAGCATGGCGTCGACATCGACGACCGGATAACCCATCAGTGTTCCACTTTCAAGCGATTCCATCACTCCTTTTTCGATGACTGGAATGAAGATCTCCGGGATGGTTTCGGCGCGCACCCGTGAAGCAAAGCGCACTCCAGAGCCCCTCGGCAACGGTTTCAGACGCAGGGTCACTGCGCCGAACTGGCGTTGACCGGCGATTTCCTTGTCAAAAATGGCGTTTCCTTCCGCTTCCGTCTCGATGGTCTCCCGGTGCACCACCTGCGGTTTGCCGACGTTGACCTGAGTGTTGAACTCGCGCTGCATGCGGCTGATAATGACCTCGAGATGAAGTTCGCCCATGCCCGACAGTATCGTCTGCCCGGTATCTTCGTCCTGGCGAACGCGCAGGGTCGGGTCCTCGGCCAGAAATTTCTCCAGGACCTGGGAAATCTTGTCCTGGTCGGCGTGGGTCTTCGGTTCGATGGCGATCGAGATGACCGGTTCGTAAAACTCGATGCGTTCCAATAAAACCGGGTGTTTGGCCGAGCAAAGCGTTTCGCCGGTGGAAGAGAGTTTGAGCCCCACGACGCCGACGATACTACCGGCCCCGGCCACATCGATTCGGTCGCGCTTGTTGGCGTGCATCCGCAATATGCGGGAGAGTTTCTCCGTTTTTTTCAGAAACGGGTTATAGATGTCATCACCGGCCTTCAACCTTCCGCTGTAAACGCGAACGAAGGACAGCTTGCGGCCCTCCATCATCGAAACTTTGAAGATCAGCGCGGCCAGAGGGGCCGTATCGCTGCTCTTGCACGTTACGGTGTCGCCTGTTTCAGGGTTTATGCCTTTGATCGGCGGGACTTCGATCGGGCTCGGCAGGAACCGAACGATGGCATCCAGCAAGGGCTGGATGCCCTTGTTCCGAAGGGCGGAGCCGCACAGCACCGGTACCAGCTTCAAAGCGCATGTTGCCCGGCGAATGGCTGACTGGAGGACCTCCGGTGCAATAGCCGCATCGGAGAGATAGGCCTCCATGATGTCGTCGTCATGCTCGGCCACCGTCTCGACGAGCTGCTCCCGGTATTGTCGGGTTTTGTCGATCATCGACTCGGGAATGTCTTCTATTTGGTAATGCGCCCCCAGGGTTTCGTCGTCCCAGACGATAGTCCGCATCTCGATCAGGTCGATCACGCCGTTAAAATCGTCCTCGGACCCCACCGGCAGCTGGAGGACCAGCGGATTGGCGTGGAGCTTTTCTTTCATCATCTCTACGGTGCCGAAGAAATCGGCTCCTACCCGGTCGAGCTTGTTGACAAAGGCCATCTTGGGCACCTTGTACTTATCTGCCTGGCGCCAGACGGTTTCGGACTGTGGTTCTACACCACCGACGGCACAAAACACGCCGATGGCACCGTCGAGCACCCGCAGTGAGCGTTCGACCTCGATCGTAAAATCGACGTGTCCGGGCGTATCGATGATCTGAATTTCGGCCTCTTTCCAATGACAGGTCGTGACGGCCGAAGTTATGGTGATGCCGCGTTCCTGCTCGTCGGGCATCCAGTCCATGATGGCCTCACCGTCGTGAACCTCACCGAGTTTATGTGATCGGCCGGTATAGTAAAGGATCCGTTCGGTTACCGTCGTTTTACCGGCGTCGATATGGGCGATGATGCCGATGTTGCGGATGCGGTTTATTTTACTTTTTTCACTCATCTTATCAGCGACATGTCGGCTGTGAAGGGATACCGGATATCGATGTGACCCGCCAGGGTCGGCACATCCCTGCCGCCGACGAGGATCTTCACCGTTGAAACTTCCGGCATGTTCAGTATCAATGAATTAACGATTGAATATAGGGTCAATATTTCAGATTTGCACCCTCCCGGATACTGCTCCGTAACACTTTCGGAAAGATCGACGTATGCCCGGCTCCCGGGTGCCAGAAAAAAAGCGCGCAGCTGGGTGCCGGCAGGTATGGTGCGTATCAGGCCGGGCTTCGGGCCTTTGATCAAGGCTTCAACGATCGCTCTGCCCCGATCGATCTCCCTTTCAGATCCGGCGAAGATCCGTTCTTCGGCCTGCAGGTAACGGCCGTTTCGATCGGCAAAGTAGATGTGCACCACCGGGAATACCTGTGGCTCGGTCACTGAAACGCCGGAGTTCGAAGTCTCACCGGGCCTCTCGGTTGCTCGGCCTTCGTCGCCGGTGGACGCGAAAAAAAGCAAGCCGATAATACACAACATTGCGAAACGGCAGCATCGGTGGCATGAAGGGAAATCGGCAGTCGATATGAGCGAGGTCGAATTTGATTTCATGGTTTTCATATGTATCAAGTCGTGCATAAAAAAACGGCCAACCAAAGGGGGTCAGCCGTGCCGATTGATTACCTGGTGGAGCTGAGGGGGATCGAACCCCTGACCTCATGACTGCCAGTCATGCGCTCTCCCAGCTGAGCTACAGCCCCAAAAACAGGACGTACGTTAACAAGTCCCCAAATGTGTGTCAACACTTATTTGTCCGCTGTTGCAATGGTATTTTCACTTCCGGCGACTGTTGCGCCGCGGCACCGCAAACCCCGCTTCGATTCGATGGCGATCCGATAAATCGGTCCATTTGTGCCGGTGCCTTTGATCTGTTGACAAATGGGAGGATTGAAAATATTATTCAATTTCTAAAAATCTTAATTGAACCGTCGTATTTCATGGACAAAAAAGAAAGGCATTGAAGCCAATTAACCAGTAAACCGAATTGCCAGATCGATGAAGCCGAAGACAACTTTCACCATTGCTGGTGGCAGAGCCCGTTCCGACGGCCCTACCGCAGCCTATAAACAGTTCGATGCCACCGAGCTATATTGTGGGACCTGTCGGCGCGCCGTTCCGGTTCGAAAACGGCTGCTGCTGGTTTTGCCCGAAGGCGATAAATACGAATACCTGTGTTCCTTTTGCTCGGGCTCGGTGGGAACAAAACTCGATCGTAATAGACCCCCGCGAGGGGTTATCGTGTGATCCCGGCCAGCCCGTGAATACTTCCATTCGCGTATTCTCCGACAAACCTCCAGTGACGAAGTCATCATTTCAGCCGGCCTCCTTAACCTATAGACCGCGGCATCGTCCAACCAACGGTTGTGGTCGGTCGGGATCACAGCGCCGTCATATTCCCTGTCTTTAAGAAAGGAACAACATGCTCAGTTTAATGCGAAAAAATGCCGGAAGCTGGATCATCAAGTTCATCCTGGGGGCGGTGATCCTTGCGTTCATTCCCTTCGGTTACGGTATCTATCAAGACCGCCGAGATGTCAAAATAGCGACTGTAAACGGCGATCCGGTCCGATTCGAGGAGTTCAACCGCCAATACAATAACCTGGTCGAACAGGTTCGCCGCAATTTTGGCGGTTCGTTGAACGAAGAGACGATCAAGGGCCTGCGGCTGAAAGAGCAGGCCCTGAACCAGTTGATTGACCAGAAGTTGATGCTGGCAGAGGCCGCGAATTTAGGCATCAGCGTCAGTGACCAGGAACTGGCCGAATCGATCGCTAAAATCGAGGCCTTTCAAACCGCCGGGGTCTTCGATCCAAAACGCTACGAATATGTGTTAAGCCGCCTTCGTTTGACACAGGATGCGTTCGAGGCCGATCAAAAGCGCGCCATGCTGGTTGACAAACTGAGCAAATTCGTGACAGCGAACGTGAAGGTTTCCGATGCCGAAACGCTGGATTGGTACAAGTGGAACAATGCTTCGGTCGATCTTCGTTTCGTGAAATTTCCGGCAAACCTTTACCAGGACATCAACCCGATTGAAGATGAGATCAATTCCTTTTTTGAGACCCACAAAGAAAACTATAAAACCGATGTGGAACTCAAAGCACGGTATGTTCTTATCGATCCGAAGACTTACACGGATCGGGTCTCACTTACCGAAGAGGAGCTGCGGACCTATTACGACAGCAATCCGGATGAGTTTTACACCCCCAAGACAGTGGAAGCGAGGCACATCCTGATAAAAGTCGACCCGCAGGCCGAGGAAAAAAGCGTGGAGGAGGCCCGCCAGAAAGCACTGGAAGTCCTCAAGCTGGCCCGGGAAGGCAGAGACTTTGCAGAGTTGGCCAAAAAATACTCGGAGGGTCCCACTGCCGCGAACGGCGGCTATCTTGGGGCATTCCGCAAGGACGCCATGGTCAAACCATTTGCAGATCAAGCCTTCGCGATGAAAGCCGGAGATATCAGCGAACCGGTGCAGACCCGTTTCGGGTGGCACATCATCAAGGTCGAAAAGGTCAACGAGGCGACCACCACTTCCTTCGAGGCCGCCCGTGACGATATCCGGCGCAAGCTGACCGACGAACGCGCCAAGGCACTGGCCTATGAAACGGCAGAGTCGATCTACGACAATTCTTTTCAAGGAGACGATCTGGTTCGAAATGCCGCGGACCAACAATTGGCCATCGCGGAAACCGTTTTTTTTACTCAAAAAGGTCCGATCGAAGGGATCAAGGACGGTGCGAAATTTGCGGCCTCCGCTTTCGCCCTCCCCGTTATGGATGTCAGCCCGATACAGGAGTTGAGCGACGGATACGTCATTCTGCAGGTGACCGACAAGAAGGACTCTCAAATCCCCGAACTGCAATCCGTGACCCCGCGGGTGCGGGCGGATCTGATCAAGGAGAAACAGACTGAAAAGGCGCGGGCGGAAGCCGAAGCTTTTCTGGCCGCGCTGCACGCCGGTAAATCGTTCGATGACGAGAGCGCCCGAACGGGCTTGACGGTGGACACTACCGGATTTTTTACCCGCAAAATGCCGGTGCCTAAACTCGGAAACAACCCGAACCTCTCGGGTGCGGCTTTTCTCCTGTCACCACAAAACCGATGGCCGCAAAAGGTGTTCGAGGGTAACAACGAGTATTACGTCGTCGAATTCAACGGTCGCAAGGAACCTTCGGCCGAAGATTTCGAAAAGGAAAAAGCAGACGTGAAGGAGAAATTACGCGAACAAAAGCAATACCGAGCCGTCACGGACTGGTTGGCCGAACTGCGGGGCGGCGGTGAGATCACTATCGATAATAGTTACCTCAACTAGTGTCCACCGACAACGAGATTTTTCTTAGCGCTTTTGTCGCACCGTCGGGATGCAATCGAGGATATCGAGGGCGGCGGCTGAAAAAATGGTAAGCGTTCACAGGGCACCGCATCTGCTTTGTTGTCGGGCACTTGAAGTACAAAAGTACGTCTGCGCGCCCGACGCCTTGCATCTGCGGCACCCTGTAAATGCTTACAATTAGGTGGTTTGAAGCGCATCGGACATTGCAACCCTGTGAACGGTTACAAAAAATGTGTTTTTAACTCTGTCGAAATCGTGTAAAATAATAAAAATGCTGCTAATTTTGAATTACGCACACGGTTTCGAAGGAGTTTACTCGGTGATGAGATCCGAAACGAAAGACAAGAGTCTCGTTTACGCGACTAAAAGGTGTCCGGAATGCTACACCTATGTGTCGCTGCGGTTAACCCAATGCCCTTCGTGCAAATCGAGGCTCGGGGAAGTCGATTCCCACGGCATGGCCAAACGAACGGTGAACTGGATGGCATACCTCTCGGCGTTTTTTGCCTTGCTGGTGTTGGGTATTTACATCTGGTGGGCCTTTCTGCGTTGACCCGCGCTTTTTTGCGCTTAAAAATCCATGCTGCCATCATGACGGTCCAGACCTTGTCGGATGACGATCGCAATTCTCTGCTGAAGTTGGCCCGAAGTGCCATCACCGCCGAACTGGTCGGCGGTACTGAAGTGATTCGACCGGCCAAACCCTCGGCTGCTTTACAGAAGAAATGCGGCTGTTTTGTGACCCTTCACAAAAACAAAGCGTTGCGCGGTTGCATCGGTACGATCGAAGCGGCGCGTTCGCTTCTGGCCGGAGTGGAAGATAATGCGCGCAACAGCGCTTTCAAAGACCCACGCTTCCCACCGCTGGAAGCAGATGAACTGCTGGCAGTGGATATCGAGATCAGTGTTCTCTCTGTGCCGATCGCACTTGAATATAACGATGCCGACGACCTCCTCAAAAAAATTCAGCCGGGGGTCCATGGCGTCATCATTTCAAGAGCGTGGCATTCAGCGACATTCTTACCGCAAGTCTGGGAACAGCTTCCCGACACGAAACCCTTTTTGGAGCACCTCTGCCTTAAAGCCGGTTTGGAAACGAACTGTTGGACGGCCGGCGACCTTACCGTCAAAGTCTACACTGTCGAATACTTTTCAGAATAGCCGGATCGGGGTTACCAAGGGGAAACCGAAGAGGACTCGATGACCTCCTGTGGCAGTCTATCGACGAAGCGCGAGGGACGGCCGAAATAGAGTCCGGCGCCGCGGTCGAAAACCTGGCTCGGGTAGGTAATGAAGAGGTTGTCTCTGGCCCGTGTGGCCGCGACATACATCAACCTCAGTTCTTCTTCGAGCTCCGCCGTATTGTCGAGTGCGCGAACCGATGGGAAACGGCCGTCAACAGCCCAGATGATGAAGACCGTGTGCCACTCGAGGCCTTTAGCGGAGTGAATCGTCGAGAGAACCAGCCGGTCGTCGTCGCTTCCGTCAGTCGACAGATACCCTTCGACGCTGGCGGAAGGCGGTTCCAGAGCCATGTCGGACAGAAAATCTTCAAGCTCATCATAGCGGATCATAATGGTCAGCAGTTGCTCCAAGTCCTTCTGCCGTTTGGGATGGTCGTCGTATTTGCGCTTTAAAATCGGAAGGTAGTAAGCCAGGACCGTCTCCCCCATCTCGGCTACACTCATCGGTCGAGCGTCGATAGCGGCGTATAGCTCTGCCAGCCGTTCGAGTCCCACCGGTCTCTTTCTCCCGCTGACGGCGGTCAGAATTCCAGCGGTTCCGGCGTGTTCAGCGGACACCGCTTCATAGATGTCGTGGGCGGATTTCGGACCGATTTTTTCCAGCAGCAGCAGCAGTCGGTACCAGTTGATTCTGTCGTAGGGATTCTGAACAACACGCATGTGGGCCAACAGGTCTTTGATATGGGCCGATTCCATAAATTTGAACCCGCCGACCTTGACATACGGCATCTGCTCGCGAGACAGTTCGATCTCCAAGTCGAAAGAGTGAAAACTGGCGCGGAAAAGAACGGCGATCTGGTTCAAGGGCACGCCGGTGACCGCGATTTCCTGGATCTTGTCGACGACATACCGCGACTGGTTGTTTTCGCTGACCGTGTCCACCAAGCACGGCCGGGTGCCGCCCTTCCGACGAGTGAACAGCTTTTTTTCGTATTTTTCCGCCGCACGATCGATGACGGCATTGGTCAATGATAAGATCGGTTGGACACTGCGGTAGTTTTCTTCCAGGCCGATAATTGTGGTGCCAGGAAATATTCGGGGAAAGTCGATGATATTCTTGAAATTGGCACCACGGAAAGCATAAATACTCTGAGAATCATCTCCGACCGCCATCACATTATGGTTCCGGTCGGCCAAGTGGTAGAGAATTTCAGCCTGCAGGTGATTGGTGTCCTGATACTCGTCGACCATGATGTAGCGATAGGTCGCAGAAAGGTTTTGACGGATATCGGACCGGTCGCGCAGCAAACGGTACAGATAGACTAAAAGATCGTCGTAGTCGAGGAAGTTGAGCTGCAGTTTACGTTCCGAGTACAGGTTGAAGAGCGTGGTCAGGTCGTCGGCCGCGGAGGCGAAGTGAGGGTAGTCGTTGAAGACGACCTCATCAACACTCAAGCCCTTATTGACCCCCCTGCTGAAGATATTGGCAAGAGTCTGATTTCTTGGAAACGCGCGCTTCTTGGCGGAAAAACCGAGTTCTTTCTTGACCATTCCGATCAGGCTTTCCGCATCCGCCCGGTCCATAATGGAGAATCCGGACCCAAAGCCGCACTCAGCAGCGTACCGTCTCAGGATTGCGTTGGCAAAAGAGTGAAAGGTACCGCCGGAGACTTTTCCACACCGATCGTCGAGCAATCGGCAGGCGCGGGTGAGCATTTCTGCCGATGCCTTGCGGGTGAAGGTCAGAAGAAGAATGGCCGCTGGCGGCACACCCGCTTCAACCAGTCGCGCTACACGGTAGGTCAATGTCCTGGTCTTACCGCTGCCGGCACCGGCTATAACCAAGAGCGGCCCATCGTCGAACATTACCGCCTCGAGTTGGGCGGAGTTGAGCTCTTTCTTGTAATCGATGTGTTTTGGTTTCGGGCTCATCTGTTTTTATTAACTTCCTTTAAAGCCTGTATTTGCGGGCATTTTAGGGCCCCGGCAAAAAATAATTCCAGCTCTTGCTTGTCTTGTGGCCCGTCTACTGCGTTACATCCACCCACACGTATCCCGATATGCGCAGGTGGATGTGCCTTGTAGACAAACCATAATCCGGCACAATCGTGTGGAATTATTTCTTACCGTGACCCTTAAACGACTGAAGATGCTGTGATGTTCACCACGGAATACAAGAGGAATGGGATAGTACGGGCCCCGATTCTTCTCTATATCCAATAGCACGAATCTTCGGTGTTGTACAGCAGGACGGTGATGTGATTCACAGATGCACATCCAGAAAGCTTTCCTCACCGACTCGACTCTTTCGAAAAGAGGACCAAATACTGTTACCATGTCTTTATTGCGCTGAATTAATTGTCGAAAATTCATTTTTATTTGTTGACATTTAAACAGGTCGATATATACTACAGGGAAGCAAAAAGGTTATCGTTCCAAAAATCTTACATGAACAGGGAGGAATGACGAAATGACACAAGCAAGTAATCAGTT
>JARFQH010000253.1 GCA_029287875.1 Desulfobacteraceae bacterium
GCCGGTTGAGCCCGTCGGCTCGTTGGTTTGGTCGATCGGGTCAGGGTTTAAAAACCGCTCAACCGGCCTAACGGGCTTAACTGGCTCAACGGTCCCTTATATCACGTTTTAGACGGTTCGACCAGATTCTGATAACTGGCGTGATAGATGTCCGTCAGGGTCAGAAAACCGGTGACCGCCAGCGGTCCGAAAATGATTCCCAGGATGCCGACAAGAGAAACGATAGGGAGGAACAGCAGGAAAAATATAATCCCGCAGGTAACCAGTGACGCTCCCACCGAGGGGAGCTTACGATTCAGTATCTGGTAGAGTGGATTGAAGGTCCCGGTGACCGTTGCCGCCACGACAATCGTGGATAAGAACGGCCACAGCAGCCAACCGAGCATGAAGAGGGATACCAGGAAATAGGCCAAAAACACCCACAGAATCAAATTACGGGTATAGCGACCGTTTCGGCTTTCGTTCATGCAGCGACCCCGATTTTTTTTATCGTTCGGTTCTATCGTCCGGCAGGAAAGAGAGGTGGTTGTCGAGATTCGCGATCAAATAAGGAAATCACGCTAAAGACGTGGCAGGTCAGCCGTAAAGCGCGGAAAGGAACTCGTGTGCATCGCCCAAGCGCTTCCGCAGACTTGAACCATTATCGGCCACGCATTAGGCGTGATTGAGGTCGAAATTGTGGAAAAGGGCCATTTAGGAGCGGAAATTACTGACTATCGGGCTAAATAGGCCCCGACACCCAACAAGAGTATGGTTTCATAAATAAAAATGGCCGTGAGGTCGTTGAAAATGGCATAGACAATGCCACCGCCGATGATGGCCGGAACCCCGCAAAACACCAGGATACCCAATTTTCTGGCTGCGCTCATGCTTTCCCCTGTATTCACTGCTTAGATGGTCGATCTTTTAGGCCCGTATCGAAATGTCTATATTTTCTTGGCGCTTATAGCAATAGAGCCCGGTCGTGTAAAGGAAAAATTAGATTGAGAGGCGGTGGCGGCCTCCTTATTCGAGAACCTTTTCATTCAGCCGTTGTCGCGGCGGTAAAGAGAACGCGCTGCTGTTCAACGGCTGAATCGCGGCCGGCGTCTCGTTTTAACGCTCGACGATCATGGCCATCCCCATTCCGCCGCCGATGCACATGGTGATGAGACCGGTTTGGTAGTCCTTGCGCTTCATCTGGTTCATTGCGGTGACCATCTGCCGGGTGCCGGTGCAGCCGATCGGGTGTCCGAGAGAGATGCCGCTTCCCAGCTCGTTGGGCCGGTCGTTTTCGATCCCGAGCTCGCGCATGCAGCCGATCGCCTGCGCAGCGAAGGCCTCATTTAACTCGATGGTATCGATATCACTCAATTCCCTGCCGGCCATTTTCACCACCTTGCGCACCGCCGGCACCGGGCCGAGCCCCATAAAAGCCGGATCGACGCCGCCCGCTGCAAAGCCTTTGATTCGGACAAGCGGTTCGAGACCCAGCTCGGCGGCCTTTTCGGCGCTCATGAGCAGAACCGCTGCGGCAGCGTCGTTGATGCCGGAGGCGTTTCCAGCGGTAACGGTCCCGTCTTTCTTGAAAGCCGGGCGCAATTTCGCCATTTTTTCGATGTCCGTATCCATTGGACGCTCGTCCACCTCAAAAACGGTTTCGCCCTTGCGGGACTTGATCACCACCGGCACGATTTCCTGACCGAACAGGCCTTCCTTCATGGCCTTGCGTGCCCGGTTGTGGCTGAGAACGCCCAGTTCGTCCTGCTCCCTGCGGCTGATGTCATAGAGCGTGGCGATGTTTTCGGCCGTCAGTCCCATGTGATAGCCGTAAAAGATTTCGAAGAGACCGTCGAACACCATCAGATCGTGAATCTCGCCGCTGCCGGTCAATTCCATACGGTAGCCCCAGCGGGCCTTTGGCAGCGCCATCGGCACCTGGCTCATGTTTTCCTGCCCTCCGGCAATGATCACCTCGGCCTGGCCGGTCATGATGGCGGAAGCGCCCAGAGCGATTGACTTGAGTCCGGAGCCGCAGACCTTGTTGATGGTATACGCCGGGGTTTCCTTGGGTACCCCGGCCCGCACCATCGCCTGCCGGGCGGGATTCTGCCCCTGCCCGGCCTGCAGCACGTTGCCCATGATGACCTCGTCGACGGTGACCGGCGCGGCGGCAGCATCCCAGCCTTGGGACTGTTTCTCCAGTTCAATCAGGCCCCTTCCTTTCAGCTTGTCCGGTGCGTCTGCCTCCATTTGACGCCCGGCAACCGGTCGCAACCCGGCCCGCTTGAGTGCGTCTTTTATCACGAGTGCACCCAATTCAACCACCGGCACCGACTGCAAACTGCCGCCGAAGGTACCGATCGCCGTCCTCGACCCACTGACAATAACCACTTCTTTCATTCCGGGAGCCTCCTTGTGTTGATTTTAAGTAATCAATTGATTATGTACTAGAATTGAACAAATATAGTCGATCCGATTCCTATCACAACAAAACATGACGGTCAATGACGGCACCATGTGTCTGATTCTTTTTTCGTTTAATACCCAACCCGGTTTCCGGTTGATCCTGGCGGCCAACCGCGACGAATTCTATACCCGCCCGACCCGACCACTGTCGGTCTGGACCGATTTCCCGGAAGTCTACGGCGGCCGCGACCTTAAAGAAGGCGGCACGTGGCTCGGCATATCGCGGCGGGGACGGCTGGCGGCCCTGACCAACTACCGCGATCCGGCGCACCAGCTTCCGCAGGCGCCCTCACGGGGGTTGTTGATCAACGGCTTTTTAACCGGTGACGCTCCACCCGCAGATTATCTCGAGCAGTTGCAGAAAACCGCTCTCCGCTACAACGGCTTCAACCTGCTGGTGGGCGACCAAACGGGCCTCTGGTACTACTCCAATCGCGGCAACGGGATCGTAAAGCTGCAGCCGGGGTTCTACGGTTTGAGCAACCACCTGATCGACACCGAATGGCCAAAAGTGTCACAGGGGAAAAAACGGTTGAAAGACCTGTTGAACCTCAGGGGCGGGTGGGATACCGAGGACCTGTTCGCCCTTTTGGCGGACCGTACCGTCGCAGCGGATCGGGAACTGCCGGACACCGGCGTGGGTCTCGAATGGGAACGCACTCTCTCACCGCTTTTCATCACCAGCCCGAATTACGGGACCCGGTCGTCGACTGTGCTGCTGATCGAGACCTCGGGCGAGGTCACCCTCCTCGAACGGTCTTTTGCGGCGGGAACGCCAGCCGGCGGCTCTGATCGAGAGACCCGCAGCGAAAACTTCACGATTTCTCCGTCTTCTTCAACCGCTGCCAGTGAGCGAGCCGCTCCTTGATGATTTTTTCGTAGCCCCTGTCTGTCGGTCGATAGTATTGCCGCCCCTTGAGGACATCTGGCAGATACTCCTGCGGCACGTATGCCTCTGCATAATTGTGGGCATACCGATAGCCCTCGGCGTAGCCGAGATCCTTCATCAGCCGCGTGGGGGCGTTGCGGATCTTTAAAGGCACCGGTTGAGATCCGGTGGCCGCGATATCGGCCACCACCGCCTGGTAGGCCGTATACAGGCTGTTGCTCTTGGGAGCCGTCGCGAGATAGACGGCTGCCTGGGCCAGGGCCAGGTCCCCTTCCGGTCGACCGATGAATTTGAACGCCTCCATGGCATCGATCGCCACGCCGAGAGCCCGCGGATCGGCGTTGCCGATGTCCTCGGAGGCAAAACGGACCATACGGCGGGCGATATACAAAGGGTCCTCACCTGCCCGCAGCATGCGGCCGAGCCAGTAAAGGGCGGCATCCGGGTCGCTGCCGCGCAAACTCTTGTGGAGAGCCGAAATCAGGTTGTAATGTTCTTCACCCGTCTTGTCGTAAAGCAGCGCTTTTTTCTGCAGGGCCGTTTCGACCTCGGGCAGTGAGATCCGCCGCGGCCCGGAGCGGGAATCGGTTTCTTCTGATCCGCGCATGACAGCCGCAACGATCTCGAGGCCGTTGAGGGCCGTGCGGGCATCCCCGTCGGCAATGCCGCTCAGGTGCGCCAGGGCTTCCGGCCTCAGTTCGACCCCGAAATTTCCGAAACCGCGCTCCTTGTCGTCCATGGCCGTCGCCAGTATGGCACCGATCTCCGCCTCACTCAGCATGTTCAGCGTCAGCACCCGGCAGCGTGACAACAGGGGGGCAATCACTTCAAAAGATGGATTTTCGGTCGTGGCGCCAATCAGGGTGATTAGCCCGCTTTCGACGTGATGCAGAAAAGCGTCCTGTTGGGCCTTGTTGAAGCGGTGGATTTCATCCACGAACAAAATGGTCTTCTTGCGGCGCAGGCTCAACTGCTGCCGGGCATCGTCGATGACCGCCCGAATGTCTTTTACACCCGAGAGTACTGCTGAAAAGTGAGCAAAATGAGAGCGGGTCTCGCCCGCGATGATGCGGGCCAGGGTGGTTTTACCGCAACCCGGCGGACCCCACAGGATCATGGAGAAGATCTGGTCCTTTTCGACAGCCAGACGGATCACGGCCCCCTCGCCGACCAGGTGCCGCTGTCCGACGAATTCGGAGAGGTTCCGCGGCCGCATGCGCTCGGCCAAGGGGCGCGAAGAATCCAG
>JARFQH010000285.1 GCA_029287875.1 Desulfobacteraceae bacterium
TATGGCCGGTCGCAAGGTTAAAAAAGACCTGGCGATGACCGGGGAGATCACATTGAGGGGCCAGGTGCTGCCGGTAGGCGGCGTCAAGGAGAAAATGCTGGCGGCTCACCGGGCCGGCATCAAAATCGTGATCCTGCCCCAGGAGAACCAGAAGGATGTGGAGGAACTTCCCGAAAACGTCCGCAAGCGGATCACCTTTCACTTCGTGGAAAAAATGCTGGACGTGCTCAAGTTGGCGTTGGAGAAAAAGTAAGCAGTGGATTCGTAACCGTTCACAGGGTTGCAAAGTCCGATGCGCTTCAAGCCACCTAATTGTAAGCGTTTACAGGGTGCCGCAGATGCAAGGCGTCGGGTGCGCAGACGTACTTTTGTACTTTAAGTGCCCGACAACAAAGCAGATGCGGTGCCCTGTGAACGCTTACGTGGATTCAAGGTTCGTGCGTCGATGAACGCGCGGTTCAAGTGCAGGTGTCTGAAACGGATGAACTCTCAGTGGCCGGTTGGGGTTCCGAGCGCGGGTCGAGGACGGTGACGGCCGGAGAAGATGTGCGCATGGCCACAAACGACACCGGGTATTCAGCCTCCAGCCGCTCCGGCCGCCGGCGTCGATATACGGCCACGATGCCGCCGAAGATACTACCTGATAGGGCAATAAAGACGTACAGCCCGGATGGCCCAAAAAATTTCATCATCATTGCGGCAGCCGGGGGACCGAGACTGGCCCCAACGCCGAAGCTCAAGATCAGGGCCGAGCTTACTGCCACGATGTCATCCGGCGGAAAGAAGTCGTGAGTGTGGGCAACGGCCACTGGATACAGCGTAAAGGCCACCCCTCCATACAGGATCGTTAGCGTCAGGAGGAGTGAAAATGACTCCCGCATCAGCAGCGTAATCGCGAGACTGATCGCCGCCACAGCCAATCCCAAACCGGCCATCACGATGTTACGGTCGAAACGGTCCGAGAGAAGACCGACGGGCCACTGCAGGATCAAACCGCTGAGCACTGTGGCACCCATGAAAAGAGAGATCCCGGGGACCGTTAAACCGATACGATGTCCGAACACCGGTCCCAGAGTGTAAAACGCCCCGTTGATCAAACCGGCCGTCAGACATCCGAACATGCCCATCGGTGCTGTTCGCCACAGAGCCAACAGGTTAAAATTCAGGATTTTCGGTACCTGGGGCTGAACCGAGTGCGTGGTGGAGACCGGCACCAGGCAAAGGGCCAGAAGGATACCCGTTATCAGAAAAAGATGAGGCCCGTTCACTTCAGCGGCGTTCAGTAGAAACTGACCCACGCCCAATCCGAGAAAACTCACCACCATGTAGACCGAAATTATACGCCCGCGATTGGAGCGGTCGGCGCCCGCGTTCAACCAACTCTCGACAACCATGTAAAGACCGGTGACGGCGATGCCGGTCAGCAGTCTCAGGCCACCCCAGCTGACCGGGGAGACAAACAGGCCGTGCGCCATGACCGAAGCGGTGCAGACCGCCGCGAAGGTCGCAAATGCCCTGATGTGGCCGACTCGACAAACCACGCGGTGGCAATAAAAACCGCCTAGGATAGTGCCCACGTAATAGCCCGACATGACCACACCGGTGACCTGTTCCGAAAAACCCTCGATGCTCATGCGCAGGCTCAGGAACGTTCCCAACAGACCCACACCGGTCAAGAGGATGAAAACAGCCGTATAGAGAGCGACAAAGCCAAAAAGGGTATGGACCATGCGGTGGAAGTTTCCTTTTCATTCCGATTTTTATCCGGTGTCCATCCATAAACGGCATATTTCGGCCTTGGCCGGAGCCGATATCTATCATTTCTGGACGGACACTATCCATCTTTTAATACCACCGATTTTACTCTTTTTTGCGTTGATGGTACAGCTGAATTCGCCGTTCTGCTCGAACAATTCATCCGGAAAGCATTCGGGTGTCAACACCGACGATGTTTCCAGAATGAAGGCGCGCTCTAGGAGGTTTTCGAGCTTTCGGATGTTGCCCGGCCACCGATTGCAGCTTTTTGAACACCGTCTGCATGGCGGCGTTTTCGATGTGAACCAGCTCGCGCGATCCCGCTTGCCAGAATTGATCCCGCAGATAATCGAGTTCCAGATCCCGGATGATGATCTCGCCAACGGATTCGGCGACCAACCGCACCTCGTCGGGGACCGGGAGATAGGTGATGAAGTCGGTAGCACAGGCCTTTAGTACGAAAATAAGGTGGGCGCCTCCGCCCGGACAACCGGTTTCGAAAGACGGCTGAAACTCGCCGCCAACGGGCCCTAAGCCCGGACCAGGCCCGTCTTCGAATAAAGGGTTTGGATTTACTCCGAGATTGTGCTTTCCACAGGTATCGGCATTGGGTCCGGTCTAAGACCCCGCGACTCAGACAGTCAGCCGCTTTTCGCAACCGATCATCCAGGCTCCGGCGCGTCTTTTTCATACACGGTGGCGGCTCGAAGGGCCATGAGTGTTTAGGAGGGTAATGGGCTGTCGGATCCGCTCGGTTGGTGCCATGACGACAATCTTGGATGTGGGGTGATGGCAATTCAGAGATTCCAGAGTACTGCCGACAGCCTTTTTACAGCAGGATCTCGATCGACACAAGCCCATTCAACTCCTTTTCAGGTACTGGTCTTTGCCTCTCTGCAAACCTGTCAATAGGGGACGACCAGCTGTCGCTGCAGCATTTTTTCATAGAGGGCGATGTACTTGCCGGCCGTTACGGCGTGGTTGAAGCGCTCTGCGCTCTGAGTCATGATCCGGCGGATGTGGGGCTCTTTGACATCGCGAGGCAAATTGTAGAACTGCATCGCTTCGCCGATGGCCCAGGAGAGACCCTGAGCATCGAAGGATTCGAACAGAAAGCCGTTGCCGGTGGCAGACTGGATGTCGAGGTGTTCTACCGTGTCATGGATTCCGCCGGTATCATGCGCGACTGGCAGCGATCCATACAGGCATCCGATCATCTGGGGTAGACCGCACGGTTCGAACCGTGAGGGCATCAGCACAAAGTCCGAAGCGCCGTAGGCCAGTCGGGAGAGGCGCTCATCGAAGGGGCACGCCGCCACCCGCTTTTCAAAACCATGGAAGTCAATGATGTTGAGGAAATGGGACTGGAATTCGCCGTTGGCCACAAAAACGATCTGCAGGTTCTGCTGCCAGTAGCGTGAGACGACCGGATAGAGTATGTCGGCCAGCAACTGGCACCCTTTCTGGTAGTTGTCGAGGCGATGGGGCCAGAAGAAAAGGGGCGCATCGGGGTCGCTGATCAGGCCGAAGCGGTTCTGCAGAATACGTTTGTTTTGTCTTTTGGCGGCGGCATGATTTCGGGGATCATATCTGACGGGCAGCGCTTCGTCCGTCGACGGATCGAACGACGGGTCCGGTGAATTGAGGATTCCCTCCGCGCATCCGGCAGCCCACTTGTTGGCAAACTCCTGACGCAGGGGTGCATCGACGAAGCTGTGGCGGCCCTGAATAATTTCTGCCAAGAAGGTCGGGCTGACCGTGTTCACGTAGTGGGCGGCAAAAAGGCCGCTGCCCAGGAAATCGACCCGGTTGTGTTCGCGGGTTTCCTCGTAGCTGGCCGGTACGCGTTCATAAAAGAGGTGATCCCAGAATTCGGCCGCATCGATGCCGCGGTCTTCGATGGTCGCCAGGTTGGTCTTGACGGTGTGAATGTTGTGGACCGTAAACAGGCTCGGGATGCCCATGTGCAAGGCCGCGCCCGGTATCAGGCCGGTCATCCAGTCATTACAATGAATCAGGTCCGGCGCGACCTCCGGGATGATTTTGTTGATGACCTCGCGTTGAAACGCCAGGGCGATTTTCAGGTTTTCCCACTCTATATTCGAATACACCTGATCCTGATAAAAAAACGCGCGGTCTTCGGCCAGGTGGAAACGGTCCTCCGGAAGCACCTTTTTGATCATCCGCATTTCCTTGTTCAACAGAATCGAAAACTGATCCTTGAACAGGGTGCGGTAGTCGGGCAGGGCGATGTGGACATCGGCGCCCTGCTCCAGAAGGGCACTGACGAGAGCGGCCGACACGTCGGCCAAACCGCCGGCCTTGGCTGAGAGATAATTGGCAACGTTGCCCATACCCGGCTGCAGATAAGTGACTTCCGGCGTTACGATGAGGATCGTCGCGTTTTTTTTTGAGTGTGCTGTCATGTCATGCGGTCATCCTTGACGGGTTTGCCTTCGACTGCGATGGGTCGCTCGGACCCGGTGTCTTTAGAGTGTAACTTCTCCGCAAGATGCGAAGATGGGTTGTAAAAGTGAAACCAATTGATTCATCGGGAACAGGCTTACAGGTTTCAGGTGTCAGTAAACCCCAAACCCTGAAACCCGAAACCTGAACACTGATTTTGTTGCGGCCTAAGGCCTGCATTGGGTGGTGTGTCCCAAGGAGCATACCATAAAAAGACCGTCGTCGTGCCAATAATAATCAAGAAATTTGATCGAAAGCCGGCGGCCCGAAAGAGTGGGTATCGAACCGCTTCACATTAAAGCGGATCACCCTAAAAGTCCAACTTCCAGATCAGGTCGATGCCGCTCGTCAGTTCGTTTCCCACCTGGGCGGCGACGCTGAAGTTTTTGTTGAGCTCATATTCTATTTCGACTTCACCGAAATTCTGAGCTGAGAATGCATACCGATAAGTTACGAAAATGTTTCGGGAAACATACTTCCCGAGTGCCAGCGAGCCGGATCGCCAGTCGTTTTCTCCCGCGTCGATGCTGAAGGAATCCACCTTAAAGGCATCTCCCAGGATTGTGTTTAGCTCGCTCGCCGCCAAGTTACCGGCCAAACTCAGGGCGGCCGATTGAGCGCTGGTCGCCTGTTGAGAGCGCAGCTCGTCGGTGCGTCGTCCGAATACCAGGTAGGAAATGATGTCGGACTGCTCCATCGCCGGATCGCTTTCGAGAATCAATTCGAGCTTTCGAACGCTGCCGGTAATACGAACGATAATCGTTACGTTATTGATAAGGGTTTCAGCCCGAATATCCAGTCCGGGGTCCGGTTCCGGGAGGCCCTGAAAGTCGACCACACCCCGGGTGATCTTGAAACGGCGACCCTGAAACTCGTAGTTGCCTCTCACGGTGTTGAGCGCTCCCGTCAGAAGGAAAAGGGCCTGTTTTTCTTTCTTCAACCGGATTGATCCGGCAATTTCGGTATTGAGACCCTGGCCTCTCAGCCAGACATTGCGCGGAATCTCTATCGTCACATCGGCGGCCAGGGCCGCAAGCGGGTCTTCCCCCCGGCCTCCGCCAATGACGATCGACCCTCCTTTATCCGCCTTTTCGCCGATGACCTCGATGTCAGCCGGTCCGCCGGCCGTCAGCTGGTCCAGATTGATCCGGCCTTCAGGGATCCGGATCCGGCCGGTCAGGATTGGAGACGAAAGCGGTCCGGTGAGAGACATGTCCGGTTCGATCCGGGCAGTGAACTCTCGTTTCCAGGCAAAAGGCGCCCGCTTTCCTGTCAGATGAAGGTTCACGTCGGTGGGTGTCAGTCCGTTTAAAAGAATCTGGCCGGTCAAACTCAACATGCCTTCCTGATCACCGCTGGCCAGCAGTCGGTCGATTGTCAGTTGTCCCGGCAGCAGGCGCAGATCGGCCTGCAGGGATTCATAAGTCAACCCATGCGGCGGCAGGGAAAGGGAGCCATCCTGGAGGGTTAAAAATCCGGTCAGCTGCGGTTGGCGCAGGTCTCCGGCGGCCTGCACCTGCACGGTCACACGACCGTCGAGCTTTACCTCGCGCTGTGCGGGAAGCGGCAGTTCGGATAGCTTCAGATCCTTGGCATCCAACTGGGCCTGCAGGCTTCCGGGCTGTGGGGTGAACTCGAAAGGCGTCAACCGGAACACCAAACCGCTGCGCCCATTCAAGTCGAAAAGCTTGCGTCCCTCCCGGTGGCCGGTTGCCGTCAGGCTGGCGGCTTCATCACGATAGCCCAGCCGGAGGTTCAGATCCAAGAGCGAAACGTCGTATCCACCGGCGCCTTGAACGGCCACCTTTGCGTCGATGACGGGCGCAGAGGCCGTTCCACTCAACTTCGCCTCGGCCGCAAGTTGGCCCTTGAGCGTCGGTTCATCCTGCCAGAGGGTCTCGAGGCGGTCCAGAGCAAGGCCCTCGAGAGAGAGCTGAAATTGCTGGGGACCCTTCAGGGCGAGTCTTCCGTCGGCCTGCAACGATACCGGCCCGGCGACCAGCTTGAGTGATTCGATGTCGACACCGTCCGGGTCGGTTCGCAGCCGGATCGGTTCGGCGTTTCTGAATTCCGTTATCAGGCGGTTGAACGGGGCGGCGACTCCGGTTACCTGAAGCGTTTCAATTCGGATCCGCCGCTCTTCCTGTTGCCACTGATTGACGGCGCTCTTTAAAACAAGCTGTTCGCCGGCCGCATGCGAGAGCATCAGATCGACGGCCAGCTGCTCCGGTTTCAGGTCTGCTGTCAGTTCCAGCCGGGGAAATCGGTAGTCCTGGTAGTCGATGTCGGAGAGCCGGACGGTGGTTTGTCCGCTGACGGTTGCGCTCTCGATCTGCCAGGCCCCGTTCAGTTCCAGCGATTCGACCGCAACGGGTTCGAGTGTCAGATTGCCGCCATTCACCTGGGCTTCGATGCGAGTGTTCTGCGGGCTGCCTTCCACCTGGCCGGTTATCTGAAAATTGCCGCCCGGTATGCGCTCGGACGGCAGCTCGGGCACCAGTTTGGCCAGCAGTGGACTGAGGCGTTGCAGCTCAGGAAAGACGATATGGCCGCCGATCCGGTAGGATCGCATCCCGTCGACTGTTTGCCCGTCTAGGGTTGCCTGCACTAGGTCGCTGTCCAGGTCAAACGACGTCACCCGCACCACCGCTCCGTCCCAGCTGGCTTTTATATCGGCGTGCTTGACGGGGGTGCCGAAGAGAATCGAGGACTGCAGTTTAAGATCGGCTTCGGCCGACCAAGCGGAAGGATCGTCGGCAGCGGCGTCCGTGACTTTTTGCCTGGCCTCGGCCGTGAGATCGGCGTTGACCTTTCCCGCCCATAGCGGATCGGCGAGAAACGCCGATGGGTCGAGGTCGCGCACCGCGCCTGTGATGGACGCGTTTTCAAACGGGGACTTCGTTTCGATGCCGCCCAGACGGCCCTGAAGTCGGATGCGTCCGGGGGGGCCGCTGAGAGACGCCGTAGTGATGTTCAGGTCTCCATTTTGCAGCGTCAAATCGAAGTCGCCGCTGTCGATCTGATAACCGGCCAGGCTGGAACCGGTCACCTGGAGCACCAGGTGACCAAGCCTTTCCGGTCCATCCAGGTCGCTTCCATTGATGGAAAATTCCGCGTTGACATCCCCGCTCAGCTGCGGTGCCTCAATAGAGGGCCAGGCTGCCGGATTGAGGTGGCGCAGGGACCCTTTGGCTTCCAGTGCCAGACCGCGGTCGCCTTGGATCGCCAGGATGCCTTCTTCCGCCAGTGATTGTTGCCGGTCCAGAGTGAGGTTCAACCGGTGGCGCAGCTGCCGCGGCGTTCCCTGCAGATCGATATTGCCGGCGATTTCTCCGCGGTCGAGGGCCTCGGTTTCGAGCAGGCGCCCCAGTTCGGAGAGGTCCAGGGTATGGATTCGTGCCGTCAAGGTGACGTCGGGGTCCGGCTGCAGAAGTTGTAGGTGGCCGTCGAGGGTCAATGCCGAAGCCCCCGTTTTGAGATTGAGCCCCTTGATTTGGAGATCTTCACCCTTTTGATCGTAGCGCACGCGACCCTTGAGTCCGGTTACCTCGATGCGGGGATCGTCGAGGCTGAAGGCCAGCTGTCGCAGATCGGCCTTCAGCTCTGAATCGATGTCCAACCGGACGTTGAGTCGGATGTGCTCGATGTGCCGAATCCGGGGCGGCACTGACGTCGCATCCCGGATGGTGAGGGCTCCGGCGTCGATCGCAAGCTGCTTAACGAGAACCTCGAACGGCGAACCGGATGGCGCGTCGCTCTCAGGAGTCGCAAAGCGGCGCGCTTCTTCTTCGACATTCCACGTGCCGTCCGCCTTCCGCACCAAAAAGACTTGAAGACCATCGATACGCAGGTGCCGGATCACCAGCATGCGCCTTAACAGCAGCGGCAGTGCATAGCCGATCGAAATACGCTCGGCGGTCAGAAGCGGGCCGGTGCGACCGTCCAGGCGCAGACCGGTGACGCTCAGATCCGTAAACAGATTTCCGGACAAAGACCCCAGTTCCAGCCGCAGACCGGTTTGCCGTTCCAGGGTTTCCACGGCCAGTGCCTTGACTCGTTTCTGGACCGCCGGTATCTGCAGCACAATTGTTCCGACGACAAGCAGGGCGACGAAGCCGGCCAGAACATAGGCCAGAGACTTTAACAGCGGCTTTAAGAAACGGCGTTGCCGCCGGCTCTCGCCACTCCCGCGAGGTGCGGATTGTTCTTCGGGGCGCGTTTTTTTCATACTTTCTGTCTGCGAGGATCGCTCATCCGGTATCGATCGACGCGGGATTTTCGCATCTCTCTAAAATGCTTGTCCGATGTTTATATAAAAGCGCCAGCGGTCGCCGATGATGTCATTTGGATTGGTGAAATCGCCGATGTCTTTTCCGGTCGGCGGGTTGAGCTTGTAACCGAAGTCCACCCGGATCGGCCCGATCACGGTATTGTAACGCAATCCGACTCCGCAAGTGTAAAGCATATCGGAAAAATTGAGTCTAAACGGATCTTTGTCAAGCAACCCGGTGTCCAGAAACGTGACTCCCGAGAGTTCTTTGTAGATCGGAAACCTCGCCTCGACACTGGCGTTGAAACTGCTCTGACCGCCGATTGGATCGCCATTGCGGTCAAGGGGCGGAAGTTCCTGGTAGGCGTAGCCGCGCACCGTGTCGCTGCCGCCCAGATACAGCCGTTTGAAGCCCGGAATGAAGGAACTGTCTTGTATCTCCTGGATGGTTTCAAGGTGCACCCGCCCGGCCAGGATGATATCTTTATAGAGCGGAACATACTTTTTGACATCGATTACCGGTTGGTAATAGGTGAGCTCCGATCCGAGAAAATCGGGTGCCACAGAGATCTTTGCCCCCAGCAGTGAACCGGTCGTCGGATTCAGCAAATTGTTCCGCGAGTCACGGGCGATCTCCATACCGACAACGGATACAAGCGTATCCTCAGCCAAGAATGGCAGTTCTTCGATGTCCAAGGGCTCGTCGGCGGCGACACTTTCCTCGTTGTTGGACGACAGGCCGTAACTCAGACGTAGAAACCAGTCCTGCCCAAGCTGGCGGTTCAGGGCCACATCGGTGAAAATTCGGCGATTTTTGTATGCGGGGGGGTCTTCCAGTTCGTTCCCGGCTCTGGCGCTGAGACTGTTCCTGGCGTCCAGAAAGTATGGCTGATCGTAGGCCAGTTGAATGTTTTTCAGCACGGATGACGTGCGGGCACTGAAGGTCAGCCGGCCGCCTAAACCGGCCAGGTTGCGGTATGTCAAAGCGGCCTGGAGCCGCAGCTTATCCTCGGTGCCGTAACCGACGCCGAGTCGGACACTCCGGCGGTCTTTCGATTTGAGTTGAACACGCATCGGAACCGGACCATCTTCGGCTGTCGGCGGCCCTTCGGGTTTAATGACCGCGACTCTGAAAACGTCGAGTCTGAAAAGGTTGCGCCGGCTGGTCTCGACCTTGTCCGCGTCGTATACGTCCCCTTCCGCGTAGGTCAATGCACGCCGGATGACCGTTTCAGAGACCTCGGTTCCTTCCTGGTTGATCGTGGTGGGCCCGAAGACACACAGTGGGCCGGGGATGACGCGAAACGAAAGCTTCGCCTGATTGACCTTTGGATCGACGACCGCGTGCCCGGTGACCTCGGCGAAAGGGTATCCGCGGTTGCCGAGTGTTCGGTTGATGTTTTTTTTGGCTTCTTCGTATTCGGCCACTTTGAACACCTGGCCGATTTCAAGGCGAGTGTCTGCCAGAAGGGTCGTCCGGTCGACTCCTTTTACAGCACTGGTTATGGCCATATCGATTGATTCGATCAGGACCGGTGGGCCTTCAGTGATCTCGTAAGTCACCTTGACGCGTGGCAGCGTCTCGGTCGGGCTCTCTTCGGGTTCAGTGGTCGCTGAATTTCCGCTGGCTGCCTCCTCGGCCCTTCGGTCCGGTTCTGCGCCCGAGACCGTTACCGCAACCGCGATCGCGGTCTGGTAGTATCCGTTATTACGATAAAACTGCTGGATGCGGAGCCGGTCTTCTTCGAGATCCTCAGCACTTAGAACGGGCGAGGGCAGCCAGACTTTCCAAATCGGAGGCATTTGGGCGGCCAGCGTTTTGGCCAGTTCGGATTCCGAAACGCTTTCGACTCCCGTGAATTTGACGGCGACCAGATCGAATTGATCCGGAATCGTATCGGCGGTTGCCGCGGCTGCCGGCAGGATCAACAGGGTCATCAACAGTAGAGCGATCTTCATCTTTTGCGAACTCAGTCATCGGTATCGGGCAGGCCGGGTCTGTTGACGCTCACGGCTGATGCAGACAGCGGTCGGGGTTTGACGCTTTCACGGCGCATTTGCGGGACCAGCCGATCGGGCAACCGTTTCCGGTGTCCGTCTTTCAGCCCATCGCCGACTCTTTCGGGCACGGGCCTATTTATAGGACGTCTTTTTTCGAATCGTATAGTAAACCGTAACCGTGTCCCTGTTGCCGGCGGCCAGCGTCAGCTTTGCCGGGTTGATGGTCAGACCGACTTCGATGGCACCCGAGCCTTCTTCGAGGTCGGCCACCGAGATCTTCTCCGTGTAAATCGTCGACAGTTTATCGAGAAATCCGTTGGCACCGATAACCGTTACGCTATAGGGCGCCAAACGCACCTGCGCCAATGTCCGGTCATCCGGCATCTTCCCGACGAAATCCGCTTGCACGGGAAGCTCTTTTTGCGCTGTTATGTCGAGATCTACGTCCACCACTGGCGGTTGAACATCCTTTAAAATAACCCCGGGGGGCAGCGTGATGTCTTCGCGGGTGATGGTGTATGAATTGCTCCCGGTGGCGGCCTTGCTCAAATCGACCCGCACCCGCACCTGATTGGGGTTGATGGCGTCGAGCAGGGATCGCGATCCGCTGAACTGAAGTTTGACGGTATTTGCGGAGGTATTCACGATCTGTTGGGCGGGATCGCGGTTTCTGTATTCGACCGGCACTTCAAAGCTCGCCAGAGTGTCGAACCCCCGCGTAATGCTGAACCAGATCCCTAAAGTAAAAGCGGCCGATAGAAAAACCGCAAGGCCGAGTTCAATTTTTTCGTTCATCAAATCGGATCGGGACCTGAGACGCTGGCCGGCGTGTTCCTTCAAGTGTTTTTCGAGGGTCACCGGGTCCTGAATACGGGTGATTCGGCTGTCCTTTGCAATGGCGACCGCGCCGCTTTCCTCCGATACGATGATTACCAGCGCATCCGAGGTTTCGGCCAGCCCTAACGCGGCGCGGTGGCGCGTGCCGTAATTCGACGGGAGATCTTTGCGCACCGAGAGGGGCAAAATGCATCCCACTTCCCGGATCCGATCGCCCCGCACGACGGCCGCGCCGTCGTGTACCGGGTTGTCCGGCCAAAAGATGCTGACAATCATTTCGCTCGAAATCGTTCCCTGCCATTTGAGACCGTGTTGAACGATTTCTTCCAGGTCTTCCCTGCCGGGGACGACGATCAGTGCGCCGATGTGCTTGCGGGCCATCTTAAAGGCACTCTCGGCAATAACCTCAATCGGTGTGGTGATACTCCGCTTCGGGAGTTCCCACAAGATACCCCGGATGTTCTTTGTTTGAAGGACGCCGCGGATTTCATTCCTGAAAATGACCACCACTATCAGGGCCGCCGCGGCGGTAATCTCCTGGGAAATCCAGCTCGACACGATCAGACCGAGGGATACCGCCAGCTTCTGGGCAAACCAGATGCACGCCAGGCCGAAAAGTACGCGCAGTACGTTCGTGCCTCTGAACAGGATGTAAAATCGAAAAAAGACATAGCTGTTCAGCACGATGTCGAGCACATCCTGCCAGCGGATGTTGGCGAAAAAATGGGTCAGAGTTGTCATGGGAATCTAATCGATGACACTGAAACGCAGCGTTTTGAGGATATTGCCTTCCTCGTTGGTTATCTCGATCCGCCAGGGACCCTTATCCGAATCGCGCACTTGAATGGAGCTGTAAGTTGACCATCGCGGCGGTCGCACTGTCAATTTGACGCTCGCCTTCAGGTTGTCCCTGAAATACCAGTTGTGGTAGGCGAACGATTTTTCCGGGACAGTGTTAAAGTCGGTGTAGCAGTAGACCCGTTTCAAACTGACGGAAAATGCAACTGCGGCCTGCTCAGGACTGCCGTTTTGAACGTTTTCACAGACGGTGCTTTCTCCGAGCACCAATCCCGCGGATTGAGGCACCGCCAATTGGCCGGAGCCCGACGGCTGCCCGGCGGTTATAGCCGGCAGCAGGAAGACAATGAGTACCGCGGCAATTCTCAAAAAGACGGGTGTTTTCATGGGAGTGACCATCGGTATTGGGTAAAGTGGTTAAATGTTGAGGGCCTTACCGCTACCACCACTTTATACCACATGAAAGCCGGTTTCAATCAAGGAGATTCAAATAGGTCCGCCAGTCGTCGACGCGTTCCGGTTCCCTACCAGTGCGGCTGGTTGCCGATCCCGTAGCCCATGACCTCCATCGTTTCGGTCACCACAACAAAGGCCCGGGGGTCGACCTGCCGGACGATGTACTTGAGCCGAGAGAGTTCCTGAAATGTGACCACCGAATAGAGGATGTGGGTTTCTTGGCCCGTAAAGCCTCCTTGCCCCCTGACTATCGTGACCCCGCGCTCAATTTTGTCGATAATCTGACGGTTGATATCGGCCCAGCGCGTGGAGATGATCATGACGGCCTTGCGCTGGCTCAATCCGGTGACCACCACGTTGAGAACCTGTGAGGTGACGAACATGTAGATCAGAACATAAAGCGCCGATTCCAACGAGAAGCGGAAAGCCGCGAAAATCAAAAGACAGGCGTTGAAGGCCAAGACGGTGGTACCGAGGCGGATTGAATAGCGTTTGAGCAGCATGATCGACAGGATGTCCAGTCCGCCGGCAGAGCCTTTCGAGCGCAGGATAATACCCGAACCGCCTCCGCTGATGATGCCGGCCAGCAGGGCGGCCAGGATTTTGTCGTGAATGTGAAAGACCGGTATGGGCAACATCACCGCCAGTGAAAAGACCATCACGCCCACCAGGCTGTACCAGAAAAACCGTTGACCGATCGAAAGCCATCCCAGAACATAAAGAGGAATGTTCATTATAAAATAGATGACCCCGATCGGAATAACCGGGAAAATGTAGTAGACGATGAGGGCCAGACCGGTTATACCGCCGCTGATAAACTGATTGGGAATCAAGATGCCTTTGATCGCAGCGGCGCTGATCACGCTCCCCAGGCAGATCAGGAACAGATTGGTCAAAATGTCTTTTAACATGTCTTTCATTGAAACCAATTGCTTAATGATACCGAACTTGGAACTTCCACCCGGTACCGTCTTTTCGTTGAAATACCATTTCCCGGCGCTCAGGCCGTGGATATCAAATTACACGAGAAAAAGCCATAATCGATGTTCAGAGGAGACCTAAAACCATTTAAATTGGCCCGTCCTCCCACTTCCTGCTGTTATCGGCTTTAGGATAAGGTTTTTGGCAAGGCCAGAGGGATAAGCTGTAATGTAATACGCCGAGGATTGATAACGCCGTCCAAAACCATTACCGTAGGGCCCCGGCAAAAAATAATTCCACCTCTTGCTTGTCTTATGGCCCGTCTACTGCGTTACATCCACCCAAACGTATCCCGATATGCGCAGGTGGATGTGCCTTGTAGACAAACCATAATCCTGCGCAATCGTGTGGAATTATTTCTTACCGTGACCCTTAAAGCCTCTATGCTGAGATTGCTATTGTAAATTAAATCCACTATGCAAAAAGATTACTTTGTGATACTTTTTTGTTCAACCCACTTGACACGTGGTGCTTTGCGGCTATTTTTGCGTCTTGGATTCGTTGAGAGACGCCATCCAAGCGTGGTACCACCGGGCGGAAGTCGAGAACGGGATCAAATAGCGCAGGGGGGTGCAATGAAGAAGGACGATCTTTCGTATCTCAAAGAACTGCTGGAAGGGCAGCTCGATTATCTTCAGAACCAGGCTGATCATACGGTCATATAAATCCGAATCAACGGTTCTCCCGGGGACCATTTGGCCGAGCAGGCATTTTCGGCCGTTAGCCGTCATGCACAAAAGGAAATCCTGAAAACATCCGGAAATTCTATATGTAAAGAACAGGCCGATTGTATCTTTTAAAAAACAGTGCTATCATCATTCGACCCTTCATCATTGAAGAGGAGGCGCTTACCCTCGATGATGAAGAATTCCCGGATGAAGACGACGGTACTCCGGATCTCCTCTATCGTGCAGACCATCGTGGTCGCCACGATTGCTGATGTTGTCGAGCGGGCTCTCACTGCAGTTTGAATCCAATTACAGGTAAAGTAAAGTGCGCGTTGTTGCCAAAAAGATACCGGGCAGTGAGGTGTATCCGACACCAGCGTATGCCGACGGTGGCGATGATGCGGTGCCTGGCGAGATACCGGATTTCGAAAAAATCATTGTCGAGTGCATCTGTCCCAAATGCGGGGCCAGACACGCCATGAATTTTCCGTGGACCGGCCGGGGGGTCCCCCGGAAATACTGTCCGCAATGCAAAAAAAGCCTATAGGGCGCTGGGCGGGCGCCGATCGCCTAACGCACGTAAACCTTCGGAAGGATCATTACGTTTCCCGGGTACTTAGGGCCCCAGCAAAAAATAATTCCACATCTTGCTTGTCTTTTGGCCCATCTGTTTGCCAATTTGGCGCGTTACATCCACCGAAACGTATCTTTAAATGCGACGCTGGATGTGCCTCGTAGAAGGCCCCAAATCCAGCCCAATCTTGTGGAATGATTTGTTACCGTGACCCTTAACCTATAAAAGAAGAAAGAAAGGAGATGATCGGATGAACAAAGGAGATCTAATCAACGAAGTGTCACAGGTGCTCGCCTCGAAAAAAGATGCCCAAGCCGCTGTCGACGGGTTGCTCGCGGCCGTCACCAAGGCGCTCAAAAAAGGCGATGATGTCACTCTCGTCGGCTTCGGGACATTTAAGGTGGCCAAGCGCAAAGCCCGCACGGGCAGAAATCCGCAGACCGGAGCAGAAATCAAAATCAAAGCCACCAAAGTTCCCAAGTTTGTACCGGGCAAAGCCCTGAAGGAAGCCGTCAAGTAAACGGTATTACCGGCTCGACGATGACGGGTTTTCACTAAAAATTGTCGACAGTTGAAACCGGCGGTTCGCCGCCGGTTCATCTTTCCGTCACCAGACCCTCGCGGCGGCGACTGTCCGGATGGCGCCGCCGTACTTCTCCGAAAGCACCCCCACTTTTATAAAATAGATGCCCTGTATTATGTTGGATAAGATTAACAGGACCGGTGGTATCAAATCGAAACCGGCTGTCAGACCGAAGGGCGTTTGAATGGATTCCGGACGGATTCGCTTAGCATTTATTCTGCTATTCTGCATCATCGCATTCGGTACTGTTGGCTATCACATCTTCGAAGGCATGCCCTTCTTTGATGCCTTCTATATGGTGCTCATAACGATCAGTACGGTGGGGTTCAGTGAAATCAAGCCGCTGTCGATATCGGGGCGAATCATTACCATTCTGATCATCAGCACCGGCATTACGACAATGGCGTACACCATCGGCACCTTGCTGAGAATGTTCATCGAGGGCGAGCTCGGCAGAATATTCGGGAGAAGAAAGTTGGAAAGAAATATATCCGCCATGCAAGGACACTTCATCATCTGCGGTTACGGCCGGATCGGCAGCATCATCTGCAAGGAACTGCAGGAGGATAGCATACCGTTTGTCATCATCGAGGAAGACCCCTCGAAAAACAGCGACCTTGAAAAGGAAGGCTACCTCTACATCAATATGGATGCCACCTCCGAAGAGGCCTTGATAAAGGCCGGTATCATGAGCGCAAAGGGGATCGTGACAGCCGTCCGTTCGGACGCCCACAACGTCTTCATCACCCTGACGGCGAAAGGTTTGCAACCCGACATTTTTGTCCTGTCCCGCGCCTCGGATGTCAAAAACGAAGCCAAACTGATAAAAGCGGGGGCCTCCCGCGTTGTTTCCCCTTATCTGCTCGGGGGGCGGCGTATGGCCGAGGTGTTGAAGCGTCCGACCGTGGTCGATTTTATCGACATTGCCATGGCCAACCGCAAATTGGGTCTGGCGATGGAAGAGGCCAGGGTTGGAGACCGGTCGACGTTGGTCGGTAAGAACCTGATCGACAGCCACCTTCGTCAAAATTATGGTGTGATTATTGTGGCAATCAAAAAAACCTCGGGGGAGATGATCTACAACCCGCTGCCCTCCGAAAAACTCGACGCCGGAGATGTGATCGTTGTCATCGGGAAAAAGGAAGCTCTCAAGCGGATGAGCGAGATTATGTGAGACCCGGCGGCGGATCTATGTTTAAAATCTTTTTAAAATAAACGAACCCGATTCGGGCTCTTTTTACAGATTCTCCGGTTCGGGGACTTGTTTCTGCTGACGGACGACATACTCCCGGATGCGGTTGCCGTCCATCTCCTTGACCGTGATGAGAAAATTGCCGATCTGGATCTCCTCCCTTTCTTTGGGGATTCGTTCGATCGAGTTGAGCACATAACCGGAAAAGGTATCATAATCCTTTGATTCGAGGATGTTCATGGGTATTTTTTCGTTAACGTCCTCGATTTCCGATTTGCCGGGAACCACCCACTCGTCGGCCTTTATTTTTATGATCTGAGGCTGATCCTTGTCGGTTTCATCGGTGATCTCGCCCACAATTTCTTCCAAAGCGTCTTCCAGTGTGATCAGACCGGATACGCCGCCGTGTTCATCCACGACGATCGCCATGTGCTGTTTTCTTTTCTTGAACGCCTGCAGCAGGGAATCGAGCTTCTTGTTTTCCGGCACGAAATAGGCCGGTTGCATGATTTTGCGAAGAGAAGTCTCGCCGTTGGTCGTGACATAGTGAAGAAAGAGATCCTTTATGTTCAGAATGCCGATCACATGATCGATGTCCCCTTCGATAACCGGGAAACGGGTATAACCGGATTCGACAAACTTTTCCAGATCCGGCTTTTCATCGGCCTCGATGACGAACATGTCCGCTCTGGGGGTCATGATTTCCGAGGCATTGGTGTCGTCGAATTCGAAGATGTTGTGGATCAGCTCTTTTTCCTGCTCCTTGATTTCGCCTTCCTCTTCGACGACCTCCACGAACGTCATCAATTCTTCCTCGGTTACGATCGGCTTGTGCTTTATCTTTCCGGTGATCAGCGGAATGAAGTTGAGAAAAAGGATTATCGGGTAAAAAATGATCGAGAGCCAGTAGATCGGTCGAATGACCAGACGGGCAACGAGAACATTGTTGCGGGTTGCCAGCGATTTTGGGAAAATTTCCCCGAAAACCAGTATCAGTAAGGTCATCACGCCTGTGGTGATGCCGACGGCATGGTTCGCCACAAGTCCGATGGTGATGACGGTGGCCAAAGCCGAGGCACCGATGTTTACCAGATTGTTACCGATTAGAATGGTTGCCAGAAGACGATGGGGGTTTTCTTTCATTTTTTTGATCAGCAAATAGATCCGGTCTCCTTTTTTGGCGAGATACCGGGCCCGGGCTCTGCTGATAGAAAACAACGCTGTTTCAGCTGAGGAGAAAAACCCCGACAGTAATATCAGGGTCATCAGTAGAAGGTACTGACCTGTCATTAAGTGGTTTCCTGTCGATGTTAAAAAATAGTGAGAAATATAGCCATTTTCGATTTTTTGTCAATAATTTCCACGTGATTTGTCGCAAGCGGTTCGCGATCAGCCGACAAGGGGTCTTCGCAGAACGGTGTCCTTTTTCCAGCGCAGGTCATCGCGGTGCGGATACTGAATGTTGTAGTGCAATCCCCGGCTTTCTTTGCGGTGCGCGGCACACCGGATGATCAGTTCCGCAACCGTGGCGATATTGCGAAGTTCGACCAGATCGGAGACCACCTTGAAATTCCAGTAGTATTCCTGGATTTCTTTCATGACATTCTCGATTCGTCGCCGGGCTCTTTCCAGCCGCTTGTCGGAACGCACGATGCCGACGTAATTCCACATCAGGCGTCTGATTTCATCCCAGTTGTGAGACACCATGATCATCTCATCGCTGTCAGTGGTGCCGGTTTCGTCCCAGTTCGGTGTCTCAGGGGCGGGTCCAAAATCTCTATTCCGCAGTTCTTTGACGGCTGTGCCGGCCGCGTTTTGGGCATACACCAAGGCCTCGAGCAGCGAGTTGCTGGCCAGGCGATTGGCACCATGCAGACCGGTGCAAGCGGTTTCACCAACGGCATATAGGCGGCGGATATCCGTCCGCCCGTTGAGGTCCGTTGCCACACCGCCGCACATGTAATGCGCCGCAGGAACCACCGGAATCGGTTCGGCGGTCATATCGATTCCGAAATCAAGGCATTTTTCGTATATATTCGGAAAGCGGCTGCGGATGAAGTCCGCCTGCCGGTGGGATATGTCCAGAAAAACACAGTCCTCCCCGCTTTTTTTCAGCTCTGTATCGATCGCCCGGGCGACCACATCCCGACAAGCCAGGTCTTTTTGGGGGTCGTAGTTTTCCATGAAAGCGCGCCCGGACCGGTCGACCAGGGTGCCGCCTTCACCGCGCACGGCTTCCGATATAAGGAAATTCTTGGCTTGCGGGTGGAACAGGCAGGTCGGGTGGAACTGAACGAATTCAAGGTTGGCAACCGTGGCCCCGGCGCGGTAGCCCATGGCGATCCCGTCACCGGTGGCGATGTCGGGGTTGCTGGTGTAGTGATAGACCTTGCCGGCTCCGCCGGCAGCCAGGAGCGTGATCTTGGATTTGAAGGTGTCGATTTGATTGGTCCGACGATTCAGAACGTAAGCGCCGCAGCAGAAGTCTTCATGGGTGGTGGTGACCAACCCCCGCTTCATGCGGGTCGAGCAAGTGATCAGGTCGATAGCGATATGATCTTCGAAAAGCGTGATGCGAGAATGGTTGCGGGCGCACTCCACCAGAACCTGTTCGACGGCCCGGCCGGTCATGTCCTGGGCATGCACGATCCGCTTTCGGCTATGGCCGCCCTCCTGACCGAGGTCAAAGGTCTCTGCATTAGAAGCGGTGTCCGGTGTCGCTTTCAGATTGAAACTAACGCCCAGAGCTATGAGCTCCCGGATGCGTTCCGGTCCCTGAGTGACGACAATTTCAACGACGTCCGGATTGCAGAGCCCGTCTCCGGCCGCGAGGGTGTCACGAATGTGAAGGTCAAATGAATCCAGCGGGCTCAACACGGACGCGATTCCGCCTTGGGCCAGATTGGTATTGCTGTCCATCATGGCCTTCTTGGTGACCAGCGCCACGCTGCCATGTTCGGCGACTTTGAGAGCAAAAGAGAGGCCGGCGATTCCGCTGCCAATAATCAGAAAATCCGATTCGATTGTCATGCTAACATTCAGGCGATTGCCGCTTGCCAAACACTGTTACGGGATTGCGGGCATGGTGCGCAAAAGTGTCGCCACAAGGGTGAGGCAGACTCGACGCCGTCCACTCTTCCGGCGTGGTGAATTGCCCGGAACCTTTAACGTCTTCATTTTCAGACGGGGTTTGACGAAACCAGCGGCAGATTGTATGATGTATTTTCCGTGTCAAAGAATAATCTGTCAATACTTTCTTTAAAACTAATTGAATTTATATCGCTTTCAGAAAGGGTTCAACCGGTTCCGAATTGCGCTCCTCGGCGGGGATGATTAAATTTTCAACAGGTAAAACAGTATGATTGCATACGATCTCCAATGCGTCAACGGACATTCTTTCGAGGGATGGTTCGAAGACGAGAATACTTTCAAAGATCAGGAAAAAAAGGGTCTGATTGCCTGTCCGGTGTGTGATATGACGGCCGTCACGAGAATTCCGTCGACCTTTGCAATAAAATCATCCGCCAGGTCTTCCCTATCATCCGAAAGCACGGCGGCTCAAATGGAGGAACTCAGCCTCAGAATAACCGATTTCATCGAAAAAAATTTCGACAACGTCGGATGCGAATTCGCCAAAGAAGCGCTGAAAATGCACTATGGGGTCACCGAGCAGCGCAATATCCGCGGGACCAGCTCGCCGGAAGAGGAAAAGACCTTGAAGGAAGTGGGGATCGAATTCATAAAAATCCCGATCCCCACGAATCCGGAATCAGACGCCTAGTCCTTATTTTAAAAAAAACACT
>JARFQH010000323.1 GCA_029287875.1 Desulfobacteraceae bacterium
GGGCCTGGATACATCGACAATTCCAACACGCAACCCAGACGCGGGTTTTTCCGCGTGCCACCGGTAATTTTGACTACTTTTGCCGAAGTGACGATGTTGTCCTGAGTTAACCGCCGGATGACTTCTGCAGCGACCTTGTCACTCAAACGACCGAAACAGTCGGGCATCGCAAGCTCCTTGTTCTTGCCTTTTCGTAACAGGTAAACGGTATTTTTGGTTCCCGAGCCGGTGGTCCCCCAAATCAAGCGCACCTTTTCGCCGGCCTTCAGTTGACTCAGGCTATCCTGACGCTCGCTGCCATCGGTGTTGCTGTATTCGCATCCGACGGCGGCGGTTCGAACTCTCTTGACAAAACCATCATCTTTGCGTTTGCAAAAAATCTCCTTTAAATCGACGTGTTCCTCTTCTCCCTTTCTTAGGGTGCCGAATATTTCTTCAAACCTGTCAATTAGTGCCATTTAGAGGCTTCCTCCCTCGATCGGGTCGCATTCATTTTGATTTTTAACCACCTTCAGACCAAAAAGCCCCTTCCAAGTCAAGAAGTTTCATGCGGATGGACGGAAACTGATTGACCACGAGACATACCAAATGGTATCGGGTTTAGCACATCGCGCAAATAAAGACGTTTCCGAGTAGGGGGCTTGGCGCTTGCTTTCCGGGGAAATCCGGGAATGGGTGTCCGCAAGAAAATAGTGGTTTGATCCACAACACCAACCTGGAAAGGAGATTGTGAGAAATGGTCGATCTGTCAACAGAATACCTCGGTTTGAAACTGAAGAATCCGTTGATCGCCGGCAGCTCCGGATTGAGTGCCACGGCAAAAGGTGTGCGCGAGTATGAAGAAAAAGGTGCGGCCGCCGTGGTCTTAAAATCTATTTTCGAAGAAGAAATCATGTACGAGTACGAGGATATACTACGGGAAGCCAGCCAGGAAGGCGTCAACATGGATCAGTTCGATTATTACGATTTTGAACTGAAGAGCGGTAAGATAAAAAAGTACACCGACCTGATCGAAGAGTGCAAAAAAAGCGTTTCCATCCCGGTGATTGCCAGCATCAACTGCGTCTATTCTCACGAGTGGACTTCCTTCGCCAAGCAACTGGAAGAGGCCGGGGCGGATGCACTGGAGTTGAACATGTTCTTCCTGCCATCGGAGTTCGATCGCACCACCGAAGAAAAAGAAAAAGCGTATTTTCAAATCATCGAAAAAGTTCTCAAAGAAGTCAGCATTCCGATGGCATTGAAGATCAGCTATTATTTTTCCAACTTGGGACCAATGATCCAAAACCTCTCGAATACCGGCATAGCCGGCCTAGTGCTCTTCAACCGCTTTTACAGCCCTGATTTCGACATCGAGAAACTCGAGGTGGTATCTTCCAATGTTTTCAGCAACCCTTCCGACGTGACGATCTCCCTGCGCTGGATCGGCATCATGGCCGAACGCGTGAATTGCGACCTGGCGGCGTCCACGGGCGTGCACGACGGCGCAGCACTGATCAAACAGATCCTGGCCGGGGCCAATGCCGTGCAGGTGGTCTCGGCTTTATACAAGCATGGAAAAGGGCACATTGCGACGATGCTCGAGGCCCTGGAGGAGTGGATGAAAAAGAAAGGCTTCAACAGTCTTTCCGACTTCAGGGGCAAGCTGAGCCAGGCCAAGAGCAGCAATCCTGCAGTATACGAAAGAGTGCAATTCATGAAATACTTCGGCGGCGCCAGCTGATCTTCGGCTCCGTCCTTAGGGCTCACTCAAAAATAACGTCACATTTTGGACGCCGACGCATGCCATTCGGTTTCCGGTGCGAAAACTCGGAATATCCAGATATGCCGCGTTCCCAATCCGTTTTTCGGAAATATCGATATGGCTCATCATGGCAAAGCGCGAGGACAAGTACCGCTCGATGCAGCCGTGGCCGGACCGCTTTTTATGCTGTCGGCCGCGCTCCTTTTCACGCTGCTCAACATTTTCATCAAACTCCTGGGGCCTCAATTCAGGGTCTGGGATATAGGCTTTTACCGCTTCTGCGGGGGAGTCCTGGTGCTGCTGGCCGTTTTCGGGCGCCGGCGAAATCCTTACAGGGGCTACAACATCCGTCTGCTCGTCATAAGAGGCTTCACCGGATCCGCGGCATTCGTCTGCCTGGTGACGGCAATCCGACTGTTACCCGTGTCCACGGCGCTGGTCATTTTTTATTCGTTCCCTGTTTTTTCCGCTCTTTTTTCTTTCCTCATTTACGGGGAACGGGTCGGGCGGTACGAGATGGCCTGCACTCTCGGGGTGTTGATCGGAGTCGGGATTCTTTTTGATTTTCAGCTTGCGGGCGGGTTTCTCGGTCAAACCGTGGCGCTTTTGGGCGGCATATTCGCAGGGCTCACCGTAACGCTGATCCGGTCTCTCCGAGAAAACAACGGCCCGGTCATCATCTATCTCTATTTATGCACAATGGGAACCCTGGTGACACTGCCAAAGTTCGCTCTGCATCCGGTTTGGCCGGTGACACCCTTTGAATGGGTCATGATCCTCGGAATTATCTTTTCCTCGGCGACGGCCCAGCTTCTGATGAACCAGGGTTTTTTCTACTGCAGGGGTTGGGAAGGCGGGGTCTTCATGTCCAGCGAGGTCGTCTTTACGGCCGTCGTCGGCATCGTTTTTCTGGGCGATCCCGCCACCTGGCGTTTCTGGGCCGGGGGCCTCATGATCCTGACAAGCGGGATCGCGATGAATCGGTTGAGGGCCAACAGAAGTCCTGCCGGTGAAGGTGGTTCGTGATTCATTGAGGGGTCGGGGTTTATTTTTCTACAAAGCTTTAATTTATGTCTTCCGGCAATTCACTGATGGCACGGAAGAGTGCCGGTGATTGGAATGGATATTGCATTTTCCATCCGTCGATATGTTACGGAGGACACTATGGTGAGCAAAAATGGGATGACGATTAGAGACTATTTGGCCCGTCACACCCTTTCTAAAGACCTCTTGAAACGGTGGAATGCAGCGTTCAAAGGGCCGCGAGACGGCACTGACCCGTTTGCCCGTCTTCTCCAATCCAGTTTGTCCCATAGCGCCCGGAAGGTGAACCGGGCGAGCGCCGGGCTGACGGCCGCGGATTATTTGGCCAATCCGATTCCCGCGCGCGTTCCCGCCGGGCAGATGCGACAGGATAATCCCCGTCCATCGATATCCCTTAACGCGGCCCATCTTTCCGATAATTCACCCTTGGCATCGGGCATGATCTCTCTATCACCGACTTCCACATCTCCCACAAATCGAAACAATCGGCCGTCATCGGCTTCTGGTCGACCCGGCAAAAACCACGACATTCATGACGACGCAGGTGTGAAAGAGACCATCGAAAAATGCATTCAGGAGGCCGCGCAAAAATACGATTTGCCCCCGGGATTGATAAAGGCCGTTATAAAAGCCGAATCCGGATTCAGGATCGATGCTGTTTCGGTGGCTGGAGCCCAGGGCCTGATGCAATTGATGCCGGCCACCGCCAAAGACCTCGGGGTGACAAATCCGTTCGACATTCGCCAGAACATTGACGGTGGAGCCCGCTATCTCCGTCAAATGTTTGATCTTTTCGAGGGCGATACCCGCCTGGCATTGTCGGCCTATAACGCGGGACCCGGCAATGTGCAAAAATACGGCGGCGAGGTTCCTTTCCCAGAAACCCGGCGTTACGTGGCAAGAGTCCTCGCGTCGGTCGGAGATTTTACCTGACGATTTCCCCAAAACCAAAAACACCGCATTTCTACATTTATCGGTTGACACCGGCACACCTTTTTGGCAGATATACGCATTGAAAATATACTACAACGTATATCGCCATACCTGATTTTACGATATTCAAGCGAAAACAATACTATCTAAAAACATCCCTTAATGCGATCAGGTTTCTTGTAAAAAACCGTGAGATCGCTTATAGGTGACCATTTTCGTATCTCGGCTGAGCGGAACACCCTATGATCCCGTGCCAATCTCTTCCACCTCAGAAGCATGCTGCGCGTCAACAGGCACAATGACGGCACATTGAAAATAAAACCTGCCTCGAAGAGATCCGAAAAT
>JARFQH010000002.1 GCA_029287875.1 Desulfobacteraceae bacterium
GGTGAAAAGCGATATACCGCCCTGCGTGTGACCGGGCGTGTGCAGCACCTTCAGGGTAATGGTGCCGAAGACGACCGTGTCGCCTTCTTCCAGTAGTTGGTCCGGAGCGGGTGAATCCTCCGCCGACAGCCCCCAGGAGGCGGCGCTGGCAGAAAGCTGGTCCAGCATCGGGGCATCGAGGCGGTGAATGAGGATCGGGGCGCCGGTAACATCCTTGAGGCGTTTGTTCGCACCGACGTGGTCGAAATGGCCATGGGTGTTGATGATGTAGCGGAGCTTCAAGTCGGAGCGGGCCAGGGTCATCAAGATCCGATCGGCCTCGCCACCCGGATCGATCACGACGGCTTCCCGTGTTTCTTCACAACCCAAGATGTAGCAATTGGCCTGAATTGGTCCGACTGTCAACGATTCGATAATCAAAAGATCCTCCTTAACCGGAACAACCGGGCGCGCCTTTTTGCGCTCCTACCGGAATTGCGGCCGTCCCGCTGAAAAAGATGTTGGTTAGAGCAGTTCAATTATTTTTCGTGCAATTTTCCTCAATCAGCCGGTTGCGGGTGACTGTCGGGGATTTTCTGAAGCGGCAGGGCTTCGCTGTCGATTCGGACGCTGTCCAGAATTCCGTTGATGAAGGCGCCGGACTCTTCGGTGCCGTATTTTTTGCCGATGTCGATGGCTTCGTTGATGGACACTTTAGCCGGAATGTCACCGCAAAAAAGCATCTCATAAACGGCAATGCGCATGATGTTCCGATCGACGCACGACATCCGGCTCAGACGCCAGTTACGCGAGAAGCGCTCGATCAACTGGTCGATCAAGGCCCTCGAATTATTGACACCCCGGATCAGTTCCAGGAAGAACGAACGGGCCTTGGCCGGTGGATCGTAGTGATCGCAGAACCGCTGCAGCATCTCTTCGGACGTATCGCTGGTCATGTCCATACAAAATAGAGCTTGCAGTGCAAGTTCGCGGGCTTTGCGGCGAATTCCCATTTTCAGGCCTGTGCGACGGTCCCCATTAAATTGGCCATTTCCACCGCCGACATAGCGGCATGCCAGCCTTTGTTGCCGGACTTGGTGCCGGCCCTATCGATCGCCTGTTCGACCGTGTCGGTTGTCAGTACTCCGAAGATGACCGGGAGCCCGAAGTCCAGGCCGACCTGGGCCACGCCTTTGCTGACTTCGGCGCAGACATAGTCAAAATGCGGTGTGGCGCCTCGAATTACCGCTCCGAGACAAATCACGGCATCGTAACGGCCGGTCTGGGCTGCTTTTTTAGCCGCCAGCGGTATTTCGAAGGCCCCCGGTACTTTTATGATTTGGATATCGTTTTCCTTCGCACCGGTGCGCGTCAGTGCATCCAGTGCTCCGCCCAGCAATTTTTCGGTAATAAAATCATTGAAACGGCTGACCACGATCCCAAAGCGTTTGCCCTTGGCGATGAGCTGTCCTTCCAGGATTTTTACCATTTCGACTCCTCCCGGTTCGTTCGATCAGGTTGGCAAATCATTGATGCGATATCGGGTTGATGACGCTGTCATCGTCAATATGCAGTAAATGGCCCATTTTCAGTTTCTTGCACTCGAGATAGCAGCGGTTGTATTCGTTCGGTTCGATTTCTATAGGAATCTGCTCCAAGATGGTCAGTCCATAGCCGTCCAACCCGATCATTTTTTTGGGATTGTTGGTCAGAAGACGCATCTTCCGGACCCCCAGGTTGACGAGTATCTGGGCCCCCAAGCCGTAATCGCGCATGTCGGCCTTGAAGCCGAGTCTGCGGTTGGCTTCGACTGTGTCGAGTCCCTGCTCGCGCTGCAATTCGTAGGCCTTCAGTTTATTGACCAGCCCGATCCCCCGGCCTTCCTGACGCAGATAGAGAATGACGCCAACACCTTCCTTTTCAATCATCGACATGGCCTTGTGAAGTTGGTCACCACAGTCGCAGCGCAGTGAGCCGAAAATATCACCGGTCATGCACTCCGAGTGGACCCTGACCATGACCGGTTTTTCAGGTTCGACCTGGCCCTTGACCAGTGCAACGTGCAGCAGTTGGTCGACATCGTTCTCGAACGCGATCATCCTGAATTCGCCGCCGTGCTGGGTGGGGATGACAGATTCGGCCGCGCGATGCACGAAGGCTTCGTTTTTCATGCGGTATTCGACCAGATCGGCGATGGTGCAAATGCCGATGCCGTGTTCCTGGCTGAATTTTTCCAGGGCCGGCATGCGCGCCATGGTTCCGTCTTCATCCATGATTTCACAGATGACACCGGCCGGTTTCAAGCCGGCCAAACGCGCCAGGTCGACCGACCCTTCGGTCTGACCGACACGGACCATCACGCCGCCCTCACGGGCGCGCAAAGGGAAAATGTGACCGGGACGGACGAGGTCGCTCGGCTTGGCGTTGTCCGCTACCGCGGTGTGAATGGTTCTGGCGCGGTCGGCGGCCGATATGCCGGTCGTCACGCCGCAGCGGGCCTCTATCGATACGGTGAACCCGGTCTGAAAGGCCGAGGTGTTGTTGTCGACCATCATCGGCAGATCGAGCTTGTCGATCATCGCGTTCGACATGGCCAGACAGATCAGGCCACGCCCGTATTTTGCCATGAAATTGATGGCTTCGGGCGTCACTTTTTCGGCCGCCATACACAGGTCGCCTTCGTTTTCACGGTCTTCGTCATCCACCAGAATCACCATCCGACCGGCCTTGATTTCTTCGATGGCTTTTTCGATTTCAAGAATTGGCATCTTGACTCTCGCTCCCTTTTGAGTCTAACGGTAAAGCAGAAAAAGCGATCCGGACCCGGCAGGTTCGCGCAGGCCACGGACAACGCCATTTGTTTGCTACAGGTATCCTTTTTTGGATATTAAATCATTGTCAACGGTATCGGACCGGTTTGCAGGTGCGGTCTTTTCGCCTCCTCTTCCAGAGGAAAACCGTTCGACATATTTGCCGATCATATCGGTTTCAATGTTGACCGCGGCTCCGATTTTTTTGAGCCGCAGGGTCGTTGCCAGCCACGTGTGCGGAATGATGCTGACCTCGAACCGGTTGGCGGTGAACTGGTTGATGGTCAAGCTGATCCCATCCACCGCCACCGATCCTTTTTCGATCATGTACCGGGAAAGTGCCGCCTCGACGCCGATGGTGAGGATGGTGGCGTTTGCTTTCGTGCCGATAGCTTTTATGATCCCGATCCCGTCGATGTGACCCGAAACCAGGTGGCCGTCGAGACGATCGGAAAAACGTAAGGCCCGTTCGAGATTGACCCGCTCGCCGGCTCGCGCCACACCGAAGGTCGTGCGGGCGATTGTCTCGGGGGACACATCGGCCTCGAAACGTTTGCCGGATATCATCACGGCCGTCAGACAGGCGCCGCTGACGGCGATGCTGTCACCGACCCGGGTTCCTTCCAGCCCATAATCCGCCGTAATCGCCAGACGCCGGGCCTGACCGACAGAGCGAATGGCAGTAATGCTTCCCATGCCTTCTATGATGCCGGTGAACATTTAAACATACCCCTCGATCATCACGTCCTCGCCGACACGGTGTGCCTGCATTTTTTTTATCGGCAGGCAGTCTTTCATCAGCTCCGGTCCCGGTCCACGGCAGATCGGTACACCATCGTCGCCGCCCAGAATTTTCGGTGCAAAAAAGAAAATCACCTTATCGACGATGCCGTCCCTGAAAGCCGAGGCAATAACGCGTCCGCCGCCTTCCACCAGTAGACTGGTAACCTCTGCCGCACCGATGGCAGACATCAATCGGTCAAGGTCGATCCGGCCCTCTTTGAGCGGAGAGGATAGAATGCGCACGCCTTTTTCTTCGAGCCGTCTTTTCTTTTCTTCAGGGACCACGGGTCCGGTCACGACGGTGGTACCGGTGGCG
>JARFQH010000009.1 GCA_029287875.1 Desulfobacteraceae bacterium
CCGATCCAGAAATGTGCAATTTTTCGCAAGTTCAAGGAAATCAAGGAATTGTGCGGAGGCATACTTCTGTATGCCGCACAAGCGATTCCGCCGATTGACGCCGAAATTGCGGAAAAGGGCCATTTATGGACGGAAACTAGACTCACAGTGGTACTGTCGTTTAGACCCAACCGTTCGTCTAAATACATCCCCTTAAGGTGATTTGCCGCAGTCCATCCAGAAACCTCCGTGTCAGGGCGATGGATATGTTGTGACGGTAAACCTTGCCGCGCGAATCGACACCGCGAATCTGCCCATCGGAGAGAAACCAGCGTAACAGTTGAACACCAACAGCCCGGCGATCTTCCGGGTTTAACGTAACGGCTGTCTTAAAATCTTGAGGCTCGGGAAGTCCGGCGCCCTGATCCAAGAGAGACTTCATGAAATTGAGCGCCCGTCCCAGCCGCAGCAATGTCGCAGATTGCTGCCGGTCGGTGGTGTGAGAGATCGGCAGCGCGCTGGAGCGCATCAGCGTAAAGTCGGTCGGCAGGAGACCCTGGCTTTCACACAATCGATAATCGGGGCTTCCCGGCGCCGGATAGAAAATTGAAACACCGGCCAGCACGCGACGTTCTGCCAGGAAGAGAAGATCGACCACGGAGTCCGCTGCCGATTGCTGCGGTGCTCCGGCAATCACGTAGCCGACGCATTGAAGGTTGTATTTTTGGGCCGATGCCAAGGCGGCATCGAAGGCCGCGCGCACATCCGGTCTTTGAAATTTTTTCAATTGTTTCGGGCTGCTCGAGCCCAGCGACAAGTTGAGAGTCCTGAATCCGGCTGCGGCCATGGCGGCGATGACATCGTCATCGAGCGATGGAGGAAAGAGCCCGTTCATGGCCCGTAACTCGAGTCCGGCATTGCCGAAGCGAGATGTGATGCCACGCAACAGCTCTGCAAACCAGCGGCGGTCGAGGGTGAGATTCTCGTCTTCGAAATCAATAAAGCCGGCGCTGTCTCTTCCCACGGCACTTTCAATCTCGGCCAGAACGGATGTGAGAGAGCGTCGGCAAAAGGTGCGCTTGCTTGAACGGCGCATGGAGCAGTAGGAACAACGCATGGGACAGCCCCGGCTGGCCACGACGACCGCACTGCCTCTTTTGCCCCTGCGATAGTGGCGGTGCCGGATCAGATGGGTGGCCGGCAGGGGAAAATCATTCAGGTTATCGAGGCGGGCCGGACCACTGATATGAAGCGTACCGTCCGCAGCCCGCAAAACAATGCCGGGAACGTTCAGCGGGCTGCGCCCGTCTCTCAACGCCCGGGCCAGCTGCGGCGCGGCATGTTCGCCGTCACCGCGGATGACATAGTCCACCTCCGGGCATTGCATGACGCTTTCCGGAAGTTCCGTCGGGTGGTGACCTCCCATTACGATTGCGCAGGACGGTAGAGCCACCTTGATCCGTTGCGCGGTTTCAAGGGCCTCGCCACTGTATGCGGTAAACAGGGAAGATATTCCCACCAGGAAGGCACCCGACTGCGCGGCTTTTCGCGCCAGGTGTTCGAAGCTGTAGCCGTAGTGCCGATAGCGGTGAAATAGCGCAAAGGGGGATCGATCGGCACGTCCGTAAAATTCCCTGAGATAATTCATGTTCTCGGGCAACGCGATGTCACGCGATCGAGATGTGGCCAGGGCGTCCAGGATTTCCACCGAGAACCCAGCCTTTTCGAGACCGGTCGCAATACATGCCAGACCATAAGGCAAGGTGCGTTTTGCGGTCAGGTAAAAATCCCTGATTGGTGGTTGAACAAGCAGAATATCGGGCATTTTGACTGGTGCTGCGGTAATTGGGTTCTTCGCAGGTCCCTTTTCGCGGGTGCGCCAAGGGGTAATGTCCGACAGGCCGTTAGCGGCATCAAATGCCGGATCCAATCAAATGAAGCTAGATTCCGTGCTTCGTTTATAGAGGATTATCACGGAAGATTGACATTCTCCAGCGTGGGTCGACAGGGAGGTTTTTAACACGTCGGAAAAAAGAAAAACAAGGAAAGACTTCGTTTCCCATGTTGGAGTGGAGATTGGCCCGACTATAGTAGGCGGCACCATACTCCGGATCAAGATCGATAGCCCGGTCGAAGTCTTTCAGGGCGGCCTGATTGTCGCCGGATTTTTCGTGTGCCAAGCCTCTCAAATGGTAGGCCTTGGCATATTCGGGATGGTTTTCGATGACCCGGTCAAAATCGGTCTGAGCTTCCTCTAACCGGTCCAGTTTCATGTATGCTGACGCGCGGCTCAAACGGGCGATTTTATTTTCGGTAACGATTTCCAGTGCCTGATTGAGAGCCGCGATGCTTTTTTCGTAGTTGTGGCCGACGAATTCGGCCATCCCTTCATTGAAGTACAAAAGTGCGTCTGCGCGCCCGACGCCTTGCATCTGCGGCACCCTGTAAACGCTTACAGCTAGGTGGTTTGAAGCGCATCGGACTTTGAAACCCTGTGAACGGTTACGAAAACTACCTAAAAACCGCTGTCCGATCACGTCAGTTTACCGCTCGATCTGAACGAATCAACGCTCCCCTTTTCGATGAGCACGGCTCCTCTTCTTTTAACTGCACGAATTTCACCGAATTCAAGCAACTGATAAACAATTTTGCGACCGACGCCAAGATATTTAGCCGCCTCGCTGACCGTCAGCAGAGGCAACGAAACGAAATCAGTATCGTGGGATGCCATATTAAAATCTCCTTTTTTATTCGAGCATCTGTTCACCCGCCTCTGCTTCAGCAGGAGCTATTTCAGGATGCCGCATGATGATCCGGGCGCAGGTGTTCCAGCGCAGCAGAGCATCTTGATTGCCAGGCGAACAGGAACTGAGGGCTGTTTCGTAAAGTTTCATCGCCTTGTCGAACCATTCGTAGGCCAGCCGCCCGGAACCCGGACCACCGCGTTCGAGATGGACCTTGGCCCGCCGTTCAAGAATAATGCCGCCATAGTAAGCTTTGCAGAATTGATCGCTCAGTTTTTCCAAAACTTCCTGTGCCTGGTTGAAGGCCGTGTTGAGATGTTGTTTGAACGTGTCGGTCAGTGCCAACAACAGGATGATCGACGCCTGTTGATTATCGGGTTCGACCGCCAGCACATCCCGGCAAATACTTTCGGCCTCCAAGGGTTCGTTCAAGAGGCGGTAACGTTCGGCTTTTTCCAATGCACCCGGTATCGCTGCCTTTGAAAGGGATTTCAATGTGTACATGATTCTTTCCTTTTCTTGCGGTATGAAGCACTGACGTTATTAGACCTAATACGTGACCGGTTGCGGCGCTTCGAGATGGCAAATACTAAATGCTCATTCCTCTTCGGGTCACCACGGTGAATAAAAATGACGCGCCTGAGCCCGGATGAACGGATGCGAAAAGCGGCTGACTGTCTGAGTCGCTTATGGGGTCTTAGACCGGACCCTATGCCGATGCCTCTAAGAGGACACGACCTTCAAGCTGCATCCGAACTCATTATTTGAAGACGGGCCTGTTCCGGGCTTAGAGCCGGGCGGAGGTGCCCACCTTTTTTCCGTATTATACATTCTATTTTCGTACTAAAAGTAACCTTGGCCAAACGTCAGGAAAGTTATTCATTTTTCTCCTGTTGTTTGATGGTGCGCTTGATCTGACCGATGCACTTGGTCACCGGGATTCCCTTGGGGCATACATCCGTGCACCACCACATGGTCTTGCACCCCCAAGCGCCGTCATCATTGTCGAGCTGTGCCAGGCGGCCGCCGGTGGCGGTGTCTCGAGAATCATTAATATAGCGGAATGCTCGCAGAAGTGCTGCCGGTCCAAGGTAATTGGGGTTGGCCCGTGAGATCGGACAAGACGATGTGCAGGAGGCGCAAAGGATGCAGCGCAGGGCCGGTTCGATCGCCTTTTGTTCTTCCGCGCTCTGAATCCGTTCTTTTTCCGGTTCTCCCTCGTCGTTGATCAGATACGGTCGAACGTAGCGGTGTTTTTCAAAAAATGGATCCATGTCCACGACCAGGTCCTTTATGACATTGAACAACGGCAGCGGTTCGATGACAAAGTTGTTGGCCGTTTTGTAATCCCGCACCAACTTCTGACAGGCGAGGCCGACGTGACCGTTGATGACCATGGCGTCCGAGCCGCAGATGCCGTGCGAACATGAAGCCCGGTAAACCAGCGTGGGGTCAAGTTCCCAGCGAATCCGGTTCAGGCAGTCGAGGATCTTGTCGGTCGATTCGACGTCAATCGCGTACTCCTGGTAGCGGGGCTGTTTGTCGACCGCGGGATCGAAGCGAAAGATGACAAAGGTGGCCTTCATCTTAATACTTCCTCTCTTTGGGTTCAAATCGGGTGATATTGACCGGTTTGGTGAACAGTAGCGGTTCTGCCTGCTCTTCATAGCGAACCATGGTGTGAGCCAGGAATCGCTGATCGTCCCGTTCGGGGAAGTCTTCACGAGAATGGGCGCCGCGGCTCTCTTCTCGATGAAGGGCTCCGAGGGTCATTACCTCAGCCAGGTCCAGCATGTGTCGCAGCTCCAAGACATCCAGCAACTCGCGGTTAAAGCAGCTGCCCTTGTCGTGAACACCGATATCGTGGAATCGTTCCTTCAACGCGCGGATGGCTTGCAGCGCTTCATCCAGGGTTTCCTTGTGCCGGAAGACCGAAACGTTGTTCATCATCACGGTCTGCATTTCCTGCAGAATCGGGCCTAGCTTTTCGGTGCCGTCTTTTTCCATTAGATATCTGATTTTAGCGGCTTCCAGATCTTCCAGGTCGTCAGGAATGGTGCACAGGCCGTGCGCATGGATGAATTTTCTTATCTCGATGCCCGATCGTCGTCCGAACACCAAGGTGTCCAGCAGCGAGTTGCAACCCAGTCGGTTGGCCCCGTGAACCGAGACACAGGCACACTCACCGGCGGCATACAAGCCCGGAAAGGGGGTTTTCTTGTCATCCAGAACGACATGTCCAGCGGCGTCGGCGGCAATGCCGCCCATCATGTAGTGGCAGGTGGGTTGGACCGGGATCGGTTCCTTGCGGGCATCCACGCCGCCGTATGTTTTGGCGAATTCGATGATTTCGACCAACTTTTGCCCGATGACCTCGGCTCCCAGGTGGGTCAGGTCGAGGTGGACGTAATCCTTGCCGCCGATCCCACGGCCGGCGCGCACCTCTTTCAGGATGCAGCGCGAAACCATGTCGCGCGGCGCCAGGTCCTTGATCGTGGGAGCGTAGCGTTCCATGAATCGCTCGCCCTCGCTGTTGAGCAGGATGCCGCCTTCGCCCCGCGCGGCCTCGCTGATGAGGATGCCCAACTTGTAGATACCCGTGGGGTGGAACTGGATAAATTCCATGTCTTCCAATGGCGCACCGGCGCGATAGGCGATCGCCATTCCATCTCCGGTTGACGCCATGGCATTGGAAGTGGTTTTGAAAACCTTGCCGGCACCACCGGTGGCCAGCAACACGGCCTTGCTGTTAAATACGTGGATTTTGCCGGTGGCCAGCTCATAAGCCGTCAGACCGCAGCAGCGCCCGTCCTTGACGATAAGGGAAAGCATTTGAAATTCATCGAAAAATTGGACATGGCGTTGCAGACACTTTTCCCAGAGGGTGTCCAGGATCACCCGACCCGTGCGGTCGGCGGCATAACAGGCCCTTTTGACGGCGGCTTTGCCGAAGTTGCTGGTGTGACCGCCGAAAGCCCGCTGGGCGATTCTGCCTTCCGGCGTGCGGTTGAAAGGCACACCCATGTGCTCCAACTCATATACAATTTTTGGGGCATCCTGGCACATGATTGCAATCGCATCCTGGTCGCCGAGGTAGTCACTGCCCTTGACGGTGTCGAACATGTGCCATTCCCAGTTGTCTTCTTCTTCGTTTCCCAGAGCAGCGCCGATTCCGCCCTGGGCGGCTCCGGAATGGGAGCGCGTGGCAAAGACCTTGCTCAGGACGGCCACCCTCGTGCCTTCACCCAGCTCGATGGCTGCCCGCAGGCCGGATAAACCGGCTCCCACGATGACGACGTCATACTGGTGTTCCATAGTCGACTCCCTGCTGAAAATCCGATTATTGGTTGAGTTGACGAATTTTGAAAATGAGAATGATGCCGATGCACGTATTCAGCCCGAACGCTTAATCCCGTCTTTCCCGCAGCTTAGAAAAAGCCCTTAAACTTGTAAAGGGTTTTTTCAACGGTTCGGATTTTGTGGAGCGACCGTAACCGTTTTGTCAGCTCTGTTTGCGGTTGACGCGGATTCGTGCGCCGTTTGCGATTCCTTTGAAGGCCGTGGCATCGCCGAGGACCCGGCCAAACACATTGACCGGGCTGTAAGCCCGGGGTTTATCGTCCCGGCTCACTGGTGTGGGACCGAAAAAAATACAGAATGCTTTTCCCATGGGCCAGTAGGCGAGTTCCCCGATTTCAACTTCCGCCCGTGCATCATGCTCCTGTTGCACGGCAACCGGTATGGTGAAATAGATCTCGTTGCCCCAGGTATTGACAGTGCTTTCGAAAGGCAGCGCCTCGAGAATCTTGACGGCCGTCGCGTTCGTACCGAGTTCAGCCTCTAAACAAATGTCATTTACCGAGATAGTAATAATGTTATCGTCCATTGTCACTCCTCATAAGGTTTCGGTGAAGCGCCTCAATGTCTGAAATTGCAAACTTATTTTTTCGTGAGCCTAAAATCCTACGGCCTGACCGTCCTTGCGGTGGTCGGAGGCTCCGCAGTATCCATCCGGCAGGCAGGCGATGAGTTGGGCGCCGCCGAATAGTCGGGTCGGCGGATCCGGCATCAATCGGTGACCGCGCCCGGCGAGCTCCGCGGCGACGCCATCCGGCAGACCCGGTTCCAGGGCGAGACGAAAGTCCTCCGCCACATACCACCGGGGCGCATCGGAAGCCGCCTGGGGATTGAGGCCGTAATCGAAAATCCGCACGATCATCTGCAGGTGTCCCTGGGGCTGCATCAAAGCGCCCATCACGCCGAAACTGAGAAGCGGTCGACCGTCGCGGGTCACAAAACCGGGCGTGATCGTGTGAAAAGGACGTTTACCGCCACTGACGCAGTTGGGATGCCCCGGTTCGAGTGTGAAGCCCCTGCCGCGGTTTTGCAGACTGATCCCTGTATCCGCAACGACGATGCCCGATCCAAATCCCATATAGTTGGACTGAATGTAGGACACCATCATACCGTTCCGGTCCGCTGTGCTCAAATAAACCGTACCGCCGTCCGATCTCAGTACAGTACGCGGCATTCCGGCCTGATTCATCCGAATCTTGGTGGCGCAGTCGGCCAGAAAAGCGTCAGCCAGCAGGTGTTGCGGGTCGACCTCCATGGCGGCCGGATCGGCAATGTGGCGCCAGGATTCCGCGAAAGCCAACTTCATTGCTTCCACCTGTAGATGGATGCTGTCCGCACTGTCCACAGGATAGCGGCGGATATCCAGGTGGTGCAGAATCCCGAGGGCGATGAGTGCTGTCAAGCCTTGACCGTTGGGTGGAATTTCACACAATTGAATGCCGCGGTATTCTTGCGTGAGCGGCGTGACCCACTCGGAAGTGTGCCCCGCCAGGTCTTGGAGCGTCAAGGCACCCCCTTCGGCGGCTGCCTGGGCGGCGATGCGTTCGGCGAGCTCGCCCCGGTAGAATGTTTCGCCCCCGGTTGCGGCAATTTTTCGCAGAGTTTCGGCCTGTTGCGGGCAAGCAAAGGGTTCGCCGACGG
>JARFQH010000020.1 GCA_029287875.1 Desulfobacteraceae bacterium
GCAATCAACGCCAGCCCGTGGTAAAACATGTAGCGGGTGGCCAGATCGAAATTGGTGCCCCCGCCGAGCTGGGCGAGGGTCTCTATGAGGGCGTGAGCACTCAGGGCACCGGCGAGAACGGCCAACAAGCAAAACAGCGCCCCAAGGCTGATATAGAATTTCATAGGTTTCGTCCCTGTCCAAATCGGTCACTGATTCTTTTTGAGCTGTAAGTGGAGCGTATACCAGTCGCTGAGTTCGGCAATCGCCTGCGACTGTTGATACCGCCCGCCGGCAAAGACTCCGTAATCACCGCCGCCGGCCATGGCCGAGGTAAACCGGATCGAATTGCCGTAAAACAGCCAGATCTGATGCCATTTTTTTTCAATGGCTTCGTCGAACGGGTTCTTGTCCCGCTCGAGCCCTTCGGCCAGTCCGCTCTTCCAGATGTCGCGCATGAAACCGGTTGCCGTAAGGGTTTCGGCGTTCGACTCGGCAATGGTGTTTTCGAATTGCTTCCAATGCCCGATCACCCAGCCGGTACCGTGACAGTTCAGACAGATCTTCTGCATGGCCGCGGTCCGCTTTTGCATTTCATTTCCATCGATCAGGTAGGCCGTGGCGAATCCACCGTTGAGGTCGGTCGGCAGCGGCTGTCCGTCCTGGTTGCGAATCACGGTCGTGTCGGGTGATTTGGGGTGCGGATGGGCGTAGATCAGGCCGTAAATTCGCCATGGCAGGCGGTTGTTCATCTGATGGCTGCGCTCCGCGACGACCTCCCCGTCCGTGTTGACAAGCAGGCTCACGTGGCAGGTTGCGCAGGTGGGCGCGGTGAAATCTTTGCCGATAGTCCACGGGACGGCCTGAAAGTCCCATGCATGGCCCATGGCCGACTGGATATTGCCGTGCTTGCTGGCCTCGTAGACGGGAAAGGCCGGAACGTCGGGCCCCACGTGGCATTCCTTGCAGGTATAGGGCTTGCGGGCCATCTGGATCGAAAACTGGTGCCGGGTGTGGCAGGCCGCACACGACCCGCGGCTGCCGTCCAGGTTGATGCGGCCGACGCCTTGGTTCGGCCAGCCGCTGATGATGGGAAACTCGAGCTCGCCGGCCAACTCAGTATTCCGCACCTCTTTTCCGACCACCTCGAGTTTGGTGCCGTGACAGTAATAGCAGGCTTCCGAAGCGGTGAGTGGATCGGCGGGGCTGTACGTCAAAGCGCCGTCCTTGCGCTGTGTTTTCCCGATGATACTGGTTTCGAGTTGCCGATAGACGGGGTTGCCCGACAGGTTCGTGTGGGCATGCGACATGATGTTTTGGGTGTACTGTCCGGCTTCCTCGCTGTGGCAGGTGGCACAGTCGTCCGGGCTCACGACGACGTGAACCTGGTAGCCGTTGTGTTCGAAAGTGTCGGCATGACGGTCGGGCCGCAGGGTATGGCATTCGGCGCAACCGACGACCGTATTTCTCAGCTCCTCGGGCACCGACGGGCTGGAAACTTTGCGGGCCAACCCATCAACGGCCATGGCCTGGGCCGGGGTTACCATCGAGTGGCGACTGCCGTGCCAGCCCTTGGCGATTCCGGGATGAACCGAGGCATGGCAGCCCAAGCATTCTTCAGTCGCCTGACTGACAGCAGCATCCGCGCAGAGGCCAGAGGCGACAGCAAGTCCGAGCAAAACCAGGCAGAGGAATCCGATAACCGCAGTTGCTTTCATTGTGCACTCCTTGAGCAAACCGTTACGGGGCGTCACGCCACAAACCACCGGTGGGCGTACGGAAGGGTTTAGCCGTTTGTCGCCGACAGCGCGATCCGCTGCCGGACTGAATCCGCCGATCGCGTTTGAAAACCGACGATTTAAGGGTCACGGTAAGAAATAATTCCACACGATTGCGCCGGATTATGGTTTGTCTACAAGGCACATCCACCTGCGCATATCGTGATACGTGTGGGTGGATGTAACGCAGTAGACGGGCCATAAGACAAGCAAGAGGTGGAATTATTTTTTGCCGGGGCCCTAAGGGTATTGTCATAATGAATATTCGATCAGACATCAACCCCAAAAAGGAGAAACCACAATGGGTCTCATCAGGTTTTGTCGAGAACTCGTCTAAACAATATGGAAAAAAGGGGCATTTATAGATGGTCACAAGCGTGTTCCCCGTTTTGTTGTTTGTCCTGACGTGTTATAGGGGATCGATCGAGGAGGAAGAGCAGTGAAAATCATCGAAGATCTCTGGCAGGTCGGAGGAGAAGGTTTCACGGCGCCGGGGGATGCAGCCGTTTACATGGTCCGCTTCAGACATCAGGCGGCCCTGATCGATGCCGGCTGCGGGCCGGGCCACCGGCAGCTGGTGGACAACGTGTCTGCATGTCTGCCGCCCGGGACGGACATCACCCGCCTCCTTCTCACCCACTGTCACTTCGACCACACCGGCGGTGCCGCGGCCATCCGCGACCACTATGGTTGCCGCATCACAGCCCACGCAAAAGATGCCGTTTATCTGGAGGCGGGGGATAGCGACGTCACAGCCGCCTCCTGGTATGGCGCCCGCATGCTGCCGCTGCGGATAGATGAAAAGATCACCTCAGACCGGGAAACCATTCCGTTTGGCAGCGGCGAGGTGATCGCCTATCACTGCCCCGGCCACTCACCAGGCTCGCTGGTTTATACCGCAGTCCTCGCGGGACAGACCGTGTTGTTCGGCCAGGACATCCACGGTCCCCTCCACCCTTCCCTGCTCTCGGACCGCAGCCAATACCGCAACTCGCTGAAGTTCCTGCTGAGCCTCGAAGCCGACATCCTCTGCGAGGGCCACTTCGGCGCTTACAAGGGAAGCGAAAATGTCCAAAATTTCATCCGACAGTATCTCTATTAATTATTTCACACCCCATGACTGCGCGTATAGGCTGACGGCTCGGGAGGCACCCATCTTAGCAGCATCTTCGAGTCGGGGCGATAGATCTCGACCCTCAGTGGGTAACAAGTCGCCGTATCGCTGGAGTGCTCCGTGCTGCAATCGCCGCCGGGGCATGTCGAGAGCGCACCCAACAAATCGATCTCGGCGAAGAATTCGAGGTAATCGCCGGGGCGCACCGGGCTTGCCTTCATAAAATACTGATGCTTTTCATGGGTGAAACCAGTGCACATGAAGACGTTGAGCACATCATGCACATGTGCTTCGGCCCTATGCAGGGGTAGCCCGGTTTCAAAGGCCAATGCGCGGGTCAAGTTTGAATGGCAGCAATAGTGATAATCTTGACCGCTCAGTAACCGGCTTGTATAAGGATCGCAGCGCGTACCGATCACGTCATGCACCCCGCCGCCATCAGCATCGAAACCATACCAATCGAGTGTGTCATAGGTAATCGTTGCCATCGGTCGCATGTGGGGAAAACTGCTCCACATATGGTCACCGGTAGATAGGTGAGTACCATGCAGCGCGCGGGTTTTACCACTGTAAAACCGTTCTGAAAGGTCATCCGCCGACCAGAGATTTAAATCGCCCACCTGTGGGCCATCGACGCTGACGATCCGGAAAAAATTCCCTGAAGGAACGTGAAAGGTTTGGGCATCACGAGGCGGCACAATCACTTCATCCGTCAATTCCATCGTTTTGCGGGCGGCGGCATAGGTGGCCCTGTTCGGCTCGGGCAGGGTATCGACCGGGTAGCAGATCACGGGTTTTATTGCCCTGCGAGCGTCGGCATCGGCTGGAGCTTGGCTTTGGGGGGTGCGTTTCATCAGTTACCTTATATGATGAGGAAGATCAAAGGCGCCGGGTGTCGGGGAAGATGGCCACGCTTTGGGTGCTTTTGCAAGAAAACGGCGTCGAGCGCGATATAAAGGGAAAATTGGCTTGACATAGGATAAATGTTCGATTAGACAGAACAGCCATGCGCACGTCAAATGACACATTTGGAAGACTCCTGAGATCCCTTAGACTCGAGTCCGGGGTCGGTCTCAGGGAGTTGTCGCGACTAATCGAAAAGTCCCCGGGTTACCTGAGCGACGTGGAATCGGGCAACGTTCCGCCTCCATCCAAAGAAACCATCGTTCAAATTGCCAACGCTCTGAATGTCGACAAAAAAACCCTGCTGAACGCAGCCAAAAAGATCGATCCCGAGTTGTCGGAATATGTCGCCGAGCAGCCTCAGGTGGCGGATTTTTTGCGGATGGCCAAAGATCAAGAATTTAACGATGATGACTGGGACCGTCTGACCCAGCTGGCCAAGCTGTCAAAACTCGGCAAGGGCGAAGGGGGAAAAGTATGAAGGTGCCCTGGCTTCCCAAGAGCGGCATCGAAGCAATAGCCGCAGATGTCCTGGCAGGATACGAAGAGATGATCGGCGCTCCTGTTGCGCCGCCGATTCCAGTAGAAGACGTCATCGAAAGGTATCTCGATCTGAGGATCGGATTTATGGATTTCAAGAAAACCTACGGCTTCCACGGGGTTCTGGGTGCCATTTACGTGAAAGACCGCTTGATATATGCCGACAACGCCTTACTCGCGGATCATTCCGAGGGCCGACTAAATTTTACCTTTGCACATGAAGCCGGCCACTGGGTGCTGCATCGAAAATTCGTAACTCATGCTGAAGATTCGCGTGCTGAAAGAACCGAAATCATTTGCCGTAAGAAAGATGCGAAGAAGCCCGCCGAGTGGCAGGCTGATTTTTTTGCCGCCTGCCTGCTGATGCCGGAAAAATGGATTAAATCGGCTTTCGAGAAATCGATGGGCGCAAGGCCCCTGCTTCTTCACAACGAACAGCGCTCGTTATCCGGTTTCCTTTATATCGAACCCTGTGTGTGCAACTGGCCGATTATTGCCCGGTCGATTCAGAACACCGGCGGGTTTTCGAACGTGTCCAAGCAGGCGATCATCATAAGATTGCAGGAACTGGGCCTGGTCATAAATGAGACCACCGCAGAAATCGGCTGGCATCGCAAGCAGTTCGCAACCTGACCGATTCAAGGGTGCAAAAATTTTTATCCATTGCGTTCTATGGTATCGAACAGCTTCGGTTCAA
>JARFQH010000023.1 GCA_029287875.1 Desulfobacteraceae bacterium
CGGCACGATCAAGCATGCGGCCCACAAAATCGAGATGGACAAACCGGGAAAGGACAGCTGGCGGCACAAACAAGCCGGGGCCGATACCGTTATGGTAGTGGCACCCCAAACCATTGCCATGGTCAAGAGCATGCCCTCAGCGAACCTGGATGGACTCGAAAAATATTTCGACGACGTCGACCTGGTCCTGACCGAAGGATTCAAGTCCGGTCCCATGCCGAAAATAGAGGTGTTCCGTCAAGCAGCGCATGCGGAACCCTTGTGCCGTGGCGATGACCAGTTGATTGCCTTCGTGACGGACACGGCGACTGATTTGGGCGTTCCTGCCTTTGGATTAAACGATGTCGCTCAACTGGCCGACCTGATCGAAGAGCGTTTCAGTACCGCTCGCCAACCGTCCGCCGGGTACCGAAACCCTCCGCGGTCCACCGACATTTCCGGTTGAGCATTCGCGTCATCTATTCGCCGGCTGAAATTTACAGTACGAACACACCTTCTCCTTTATAATTCTCTCATAGCACGCTGATTTGTAAACTAAACACTCATGGCCATTCGGGCCGCCACGGTGCATGAAAATGATGCGCCGGAGCCCGGATGAGCGGTTGCGAACAGCGGCTGACTGTCTGAGTTGCCGGGGTCTTAGACCGGACCCAAAGCCGATGCCGCATAAAAGGCAAGACATTGGGATCAAATTGATAACCCTTATTTTAAGGACGGGCCTGGTCCGGGCTTAGAGACCGTTGGCTGCGAGTTTCAGCCGCGATTCGTAATCGGTTATCCGGGCTCCGGCGCCCACCTTATTTTTGTTTTAAAATGACTTGTTAAAATCCCTCCCGACCTCCTTTTGTCCAAGGGAGGCGAGTTTCCCCCTTTTCAAAAAGGTGGTTGGGGGGTCTCTTCAAAATAAGGTTGTCTGCTGGAAAGATGTTATACGGAGAGTGGACCAAAACAAAAAGGGGCTCGCTGTCGAGCCCCTTTTTGGTATCCAGATTGAGTGACGGTTAGGCGACTTCCAACTTCTGGCGGTCGGCCATATCCATCAGCACCCGCTCACGGGCCTTGTCGATGCCCAAGGCCTTGCGCTTCTTGTCGATGTGGTCGATCATCATGCGGGCCAGTTCATAGGGGTCAGGCGAAAATCCCCATTTGCCGAGCCCTTGTTTTTCCAGGCCATCGAAGAGCAGTTTGTAGAATTTGGTCTCTTCCACGATCGGGAAGGTGACGCCGAACACGGTGTAGACACCCGATGCTACGAAATCAGGGCCGATGCTGATGGCCTTCTCGCTCATCCATTCGGGCGCGGCGCCGGCCACCGGCAGGTCGGCGATGCTGTCGCCCAGGCCGCCCTCATTGACCATTTCGGCGCAGGCGATCAGGATCCGGCTGTTGTCGACGCAGGAGCCGATACCCAGAACCGGCGGCATGCCGACGGTCTCGCAGACCTCGCGCAGCCCCGGTCCTGCCATGACCGCCGCTTCGGGCGTGGTCAGGCCGGCCTTGGCCAATGCGACCTGGGAACATCCGGTCTGAACGACCAGGACGTCGTTTTTGATCAGCTCCTTGACCAGTTCCACGTGGACCCAGTCCTGCTTGACCCGCGGGTTGGTGCAGCCGACCACGCCGGCCACGCCGCGGATGCGGCCGTTGATGATGTTGTCGTTGAGCGGCCGGTAGGAAGCCCGGAACGTGCCGCCGAGCATGTACTTAATGTACTCGTGGGAGAACCCGTGGACGCCGATGTTGCGGATCTGCGGGATTTCCACTTTGGCCTTGCGGTTCTTGAAACGGCTGATGGCCTTGATGACCACCTCGTCGGTGCAGTCCTTGGGGTTGTGCTCGTGGAACTCGATGTGGGTAGCACCCTCGATGTGGCAGCGCGGGTTGGTGGTGATCAGGGGTGTGCCGTAGCACTCGGCCACCTTGGCCAGGCCCTGCTTGATGCACTGGACATCGACGCACATGACGTCGACCGCGCCGGTCACCAGCACCGCTTCGGTCGACATGAAGTTGCCGGCGTGGGGGATGCCGTGACGCACCAGCACTTCGGCGCCGGAGCAGCACATGCCGGCCAAATTGATGCCCTTGGCACCGGCTTTCTTGGCCTCTTCGATCAGGCTCTGTTCATTGCACGATTCGATCATCGATTCGAACAGGTTGGGCTCGTGGCCGTGGACGATGACGTTGACGTAGTCTTCCTTGAGCACGCCCATGTTGACCTCGATGCTGATGGGCGAAGGTGTGCCGAAAAGGATGTCGGAAATTTCGGTCGCCACCATGGAGCCGCCCCATCCGTCGGCCAGGGCCGTGCGGCTGCACTGTTTGGTGATGTTCTCGTAGTGCTGATCGACGCCCATGTGGGTGCGGTGCATGATCTCCATGATCTCGCGCATCGAACCACGGGGGACGATGCCCAGTTTGCGCCAGGTTTCCAAAGTTTTTGCAGGGACACGATCGGCAAAGGGGATTTCCCCTTCCACCTGGGTGTAGGTTCGTTCCAATTCTTTGTAAAGGTCTTTGGCAATGTCCATCATCTCGCGGCCTTCGGTTTCAATGCCGATAGAGCGGGCCACCTCTTCCAGTTTGACGGTGTCCTTGATCTTGTAGTCCTGAATGTTGCCGTTGACCACTTCCCGGAACAGGTCGAGCATGCTCATGCCGTGGTCGGTGTGAGCGGCACATCCGGAGGCGACCATACGGGCGAAGTTACGGGCCATGATGGTGTCGATGGTGGCGCCGCAGACGCCGACCTTGCCGTAGGGGTCCTTGGCATTCAGGCGACAGGGGCCCATGGAGCAGTGCTTGCAGCAAGCCGAGTTCGCACCGATGGGGCAGGCCTTCATGCTGACGGCCCGGTCAAAGGCGGTTTCCACGCCGTCCCGCTTGGCTTTTTCAAGCATCTGGATCGTGGCGTCGCAGGTCGTCAGGTCCCGGAAGTTGATCTCCTTGTCCTTTTTCGCGATGATTTTTTTTTCTTCTGCCATAATTGCTCCCTTCATGGTGAGGTTGTTAAAAGACGATTATTGTAAATTAATACAAAAACTTAAACCAATCCATCCACAGCGACGTTTAATAGTAATGATTACTATTAACCCTACAGGGGGGATTTATCCTTGTCAAGCAAAAATAAAAAAAATTGCCAGTGCAAATTTTTTATATTATGCAAGCAGTTAAAGATCACTGTCGACACCTGTCCAACAAGATTCAGACGATCGTCTTACTGTCAACTGTGTGTCGCCGAACACGCATTCAACGGCACCCGAGCATCGATCGGCGCGGATATCAATTCAGGATGGAAGGAAAAGACTTATGACGAAAGAAAATCCGGTAACAATTTATTCCCTCAGTACCTGTAGCCACTGTAAGTCGACCAAGAAAATGCTTTCCGAGTGCACGATCAAGTACGAGTTCGTGGATGTCGATCTGTTGGAGGGAGACGAGCGCAAAGCGATTCTGGCGGATGTGAAAAAATTCAACCCGAAGTGCTCTTTTCCGACGATCATCATCGGAGACAAGGTCATCGTGGGGTTTAAAGAAAAAGAGATCAAGGAGGCGCTGGGATTATAATGGATGCTCAGAAACTTTATGAAATGATGAAAAAGGTTCAAGAGCCGAAGGGGTATTATTTCAATGCAGACAGGGAAAGAACCTTCGAGCTGCTCGACGCCCTTATTCAGAACAAGGAACGATACGGTTATATGGGCTGCCCCTGCAGGCTGCTTTCCGGCGATCGCGAAAATGACCGCGATATCATCTGTCCTTGCATTTACAGTGTGCCGGACATCGCCGAGTTCGGCAGTTGCTATTGTAACCTTTATGTGTCCAGGGACTGGAACGAGAACAAGATTCCACATGCCTACGTGCCGGAGCGCCGGCCGCCGGAGAAAACCAAATTTTGAAAATCTTGACTTTTTAACAGTTCCATCGCATTATAATTACAACGCAACTGGTTGAAAATTCTGAAGGTTTAATTCCAACCGATGATTCGTTTTTTGCAGTTGTTTCATGAAGGGGGTATGACGATATGGAGGAGTGTGAAATAATTGTCAACACGGGATTGCGGGGGGTGACAGTTGCCAGCACACGCATCAGCGATGTGGACGGCAAAAAGGGGCGATTGATCTACCGCGGGTATCTGGTGGGCGACCTGGCGCAACGGGCCAGTTTCGAGGAAATCGTCTATTTGCTCTTATACGAGAGGCTGCCGAAAAAAAATGAACTGGCTCAATTCAAAGAGCGGTTGACCGCCGAGCGCGCGATTCCGCAGGCGGTGGTCGCGGCCTTGAAAACCCGTCCGTCCGAATCGATGCCGATGGACATCCTGCAGGCCGGGGTGTCGCTTCTGGCCAACCACGATCCGGAAGCGAGCAGCCAGACCAAGGAGGCGGCGGAACGTAAAGCGGTACGGTTGATCGCCAAGTTTCCGGTGCTGCTGGGGGCTTGGGGACGGATCCGGCAGGGCCTGGAGCCGGTTGAGCCGGCGCCGGATCTCGATCATGGCGCCAATTTTCTCTACATGCTCACCGGTGAGCGTCCGGCCGAGGATGCGGCCCATTACATGGATGTGGCACTGGTGCTGCATGCGGAACACTCCTTTAACGCTTCGACGTTTACGGCACGGCAGGTGGCCTCGACGCGGGCGCACATGTACGCATCGGTTTCGGCAGCGGTCGGTTCGCTGTCCGGGGACCTGCACGGCGGAGCGAACGTGCGCGTGATGCAGATGCTCAAGCAGATCGGTTCGGTGGACCGCGTGGAGGAATATGTGAC
>JARFQH010000122.1 GCA_029287875.1 Desulfobacteraceae bacterium
AAGCTGAATCGTGTGGTGCTGGCCACCGACGACCAACGGATCTGCGCCGCAGCCGTCCGATTCGAGGTTCCCGTAGTGATGACCCGTTCGGATCACCCCAGCGGAACCGACCGCGTTCTGGATGCCGTCGAGCAGCTCAAGGTTTCAGACGATGCCGTGGTGATCAATATCCAGGGAGACGAACCGGCGCTGGAACCGGAGATGTTGAGCGAACTTCTGGCGCCCTTCGCAACGGCCGCAACCCGGGTAACGACCCTGGTGCGCTCCGTTGTGGCGCAGGAAGCCGACTCCCCGGATGCCGTCAAAGTTGTTTTTTCAAAAAGTGGAAAAGCCCTCTATTTTTCGAGGTCGTTCATCCCCTTTCACCGCGACGGCCGGCCGGATCGGGTATACCGGCACATCGGCATGTACGCTTTTCGCAAAGAGGCCCTCAAACTGTTCGTCACCCTCGGGCCGAGCCCCCTGGAAAAAAAAGAAAAGCTCGAGCAGCTACGGCTGCTGGAGAATGACATTCCGATTCATGTCGTGGTCACCGACCGCCGCAGCATCGATGTCAATCGTCCCGAGGATATCGCTCTCGTCAGCCGGGTCCTGACTGGAGACGACCCCGAAACGGCCATTCAGCCTTTCGCAGAATGATCTTCTGCAGGAAAATCAATAAATGAGGTCAAGAGGCATGCATACTTTCAAATACGGTTGTGCGATCGCTTTAAGAAGCCTGCGCTTGCTGAGAGAGACAATAGACGGCTTTTGCGCTGACCGGATCTATTTCGGACGCAGCCTCGCGAGGGTCCCGGCTGGGGCGATCGTTTTCTTCCCTTGCCGCCCGACCCTTTTGGCTTGCGGCCTGGCCGGCATCGTGGCCATCAAACAGAAAAAAAAGGCGGCGCAGCCGGTGGACCTTGAGGAGATGGCTCGCGCCGTGGAGACGGTTGCCCGGCATCGCCTCGCTGACTGTTTTGGACGATCCTGCGACCCGGCCGAAGGCTACCTGGGCGGCGATGCGCTAAACCGCCTGCTGGCGGCCGCTCGCAGTTTGAAACACCGCGAAAACTTTTGTGCGGTTTATGCAAATGTCGAAAAACAGGCGGCCATCAAAGACATTTCGCGACGTCTGTCCGAGATCATCGGTGAAGATTCCCGTTTGCTGGCTGAAAAAATGGGACATCTCGATACCCGCATCGTCGACGTTTTGACGCGTCGCCTGGAGGAATTGAAGGATGTCACCTGGTCTCTGAAGACCGAAATACTGCAGAACATCGCTCAGATAACCGATCTGCTCGGTGCCGACGGCCGCCTTGACGGCCTTCCACCGGGCCAACTCATGGTTCACAAAAACATCAACACCGTTCTCAACAGTATCGATCGCCTGGAGGTCCGGGGACGCGATTCGGCCGGCATATCGCTGATGTTCATTTTAAAGGATTCCGCTTACCGCGGTTTTAGCGCTGCCGTGGCCCGCGAAAATCTGCTCGCAGAGTTGCAGGAGCGCAGCGCACGGGCCCTGCTGGTCAATGGCGGCATCACTGTGCACGAACTCGGTGGTGCCGCGGATCGGCCGCAGGTCACGATAACGTTGACTTACAAGGTCGCGGCCGAGATCGGCCGGCTCGGCGACAATATTCGCTTTCTGCGGCAGCAGATCAAAAAAGACCGTATATTTCATCTCCTGGTGGCCTGCCCGCATGTGAACCACACCGTTTCCAGCCACACGCGCTGGGCATCGGTAGGAGCCATCACCGAAGCCAACTGCCATCCGGTCGACAATCACGTTCTATCCGGCAGCAGCACCGACGGCGGCATCATCCACGTCTGTTTGAACGGCGACATCGACAACTACCTGGCCCTCAAAACCGAGCACCTGAACGGCGGCAAGCAGCTCCACAAAGACATTACCACCGACACCAAAATCATTCCGCTGCAAGTCGAAAAGTACATCCAGCAGGGTTGCATGCTGGAGGAAGCCTTCCGCCGGGCGGTCAACGACTTCGAGGGCTCGCACGCCATATCGATGCACTCCGACCTGGCGCCGGGCAGATTTTTCCTGGCCCAAAAGGGCAGCGGCCAGACGGTGTTCATCGGCTTGTCCGAAGACCTGTACATGCCGACATCCGAGGTCTACGGTTTCGTGGAAGAAACCGCCGATTTTCTGAAAATGGACGGGGCCAAGATTGTCCCCGGCAAAAACGGCGACACCCAAGGGCAGATCTTCATCCTCGATCAGGAGAGCGCCGGGGGTCTGGCCGGCATCCGGGCCATGTATTACGACGGCACCCCGATCGTCCTCAAGGAAACCGACATCAAACACACCGAGATCACTTCGCGGGACATCGACCGTCAGAATTTTCCGCATTATTTTCTCAAGGAGATCTCGGAATCACCGAACTCGGTTGAAAGGACTCTCCAGAACCGTTGGAAAATCCGGGAGGAAAACGGTCAGAAGCGACATGTTGTCAATCTCGACGCCGTTGTTCCGGAAAAGCTGCGCCGGTCCCTGACGGGCGATTCGGTTGTGCCGGGGATCCGGCGTATCTACTTCGTGGGCCAGGGCACCGCGGGCGTGGCCGCGCTGGCCTGCGCCGATATCCTGAACTACTACCTGAACGACCCGGCTCTTCAGGTCCGGGCTCTCAAGGCATCCGAGCTGAGCGGTTTCACGCTGAACGAGCAGGACTCTGCCGGCAGCATGGCCGATGCACTGGTGATTGCAATCAGCCAGTCCGGGACCACCACGGACACCAATCGAACGGTCGTGATGGTACGCGAACGGGGCGCGCATACCCTGGCCATCGTGAACCGGCGCGACTCGGACATCACCTTCAAGGTCGACGGTGTGATGTACACCAGCAGCGGACGCGACATCGAAATGTCGGTCGCCTCCACCAAGGCCTTTTACTCCCAGATCGTAGCCGGTGCCTTGCTGGGCCTTTACATCGCCGGCTTAAAAAACCGCAGGGATGCCGACTTCGTTTCCGCAGAAATCCAACGGTTGCTCGACATCCCCGTCCACATGCGCACGGTCCTGGCATCATACGAGCGTATCGGTGCGTCCGCCAAGCGGCTGGCCACCCAAAAAGCACACTGGGCGGTCGTCGGCAGCGGTCCCAACAAAGCCTCGGCCGATGAAATCCGCATCAAGCTGAGCGAACTCTGCTACAAGACCATCTCCACCGATTTTGTCGAAGACAAGAAGCACATCGATCTCTCCGCCGAGCCGCTGATCATCGTCTGCGCGGCCGGCACCCGAGACGCGGTCCTGAACGACATCATCAAGGACACGGCCATTTTCAAAGCCCACAAGGCCACCCCGGTAGTAATCGCCACCGAGGGGGAAACGCGCTTCGAGCAGTACGCCGATGACGTGTTTCACGTACCGGCGGTCAGCGAACACCTGGCCCCGATCCTGAACACCCTGGTCGGTCACATCTGGGGCTACTACGCGGCCCTGACCTTCAACGAGGGATCGCTTTTCATGTACAATTTCCAGACCGACCTTCAGAAAACGCTGGACGAATACACCACCGGTGGTCTGGACCTGTACGAAATTTTGCTCGAAAAAACCTTCAGGGAAAAAATTGTCACCTTTTACAACGACTTTCGCCGTAAAAAGTCTCTAAACCATTTCCCCGCCGCCATGGGCCTGCAAGCGGCAGCGAACATCACCCTTCTGCTGAAGTACCTGGCCGGCAAACTGCCCGTGAGCGACTTCGAGGTCGACTTCGGCACCAAGGGCACACCGAGCCATATGCTGAATCATCTCTTTCGCGGTTTGGGTGAGTGCATCAACGCCATGGCCCGTCCCGTCGACGCCATCAAGCACCAGGCCAAAACCGTGACCGTCGGTACCAGCCGCCTCAGTGAAAAGCTGGAGGGGCTGCTGTTCGACACACTGGCCGACTACGGCTTCAAGGTGTCGCAGCTGATCACCGGCAATATCATCGTCCTGCGGAACCTGCAGGGGATCATCGACGACATCAAGGGAGCCATCCGCTACCGCATCGGCAACTTGAACCTGTTGGGAGAGCCCACGGATGACACCACCATCCACGTTGAGCGAAAAGACGGCGTTCTGGCGCCGATCCCCTCCCGCGTGGAAACCGACACCCAGCTCAAAGGGACCAAGCGGATCATCGTGCGCCAGGGCAACGTGTACATCGGCAAGGGACGCAAGGATGACCGCAGCATTTTGGTCATACCGATCATCTCCACCAACCCGAGCACGCCGAATTTTATCGAGCACCTGCTGCTGCTCAACATCGGATTCGAGCAGAATGTACCGCTGGCAATGAAAATAAAAGCCCTGGGCGGCAAATACGAGCACATCACCAGCATCGTTCAGGAAAACAGCGTGCCCTGGAAGGACGAATACCTCGAATTGGTCGCTATGGATGAGCTCTTCGGCCGGTCGGCTGAAAAGATCGGAGAGTATATCGTGGCGCAGGTGACCACCCGCGCGGCGGTGGGGGCTTAAGTTGTCCGTTGGCCGGTTGCGCCCGTTTGGCCCGTTGGACGGTTGGCGGATGGTGTCGATTTTATTTGTTTTCGTATTAAACGCCCAGGTCCCTTTTAGGGACACCACAATGAATGAAAATGACGCGCCGCAGCCCGGATGAGCGGGTGCGAACAGCGGCTGACTGTCTGAGCCGCTTACTGGACCTTGGGCCGGACCCCATGACCAAGCTGAATGGAGGGCACACCCGCCGAGATTTATTCGTCCTTTTTTTATCCACGGGCCGGGTCCGGTCTTAGGCTCCCGTTGGTGGCGAGTTTCAGCCGTCTTTCGCAACCGCTCATGCGGGCGGAGGCACCCACTTTATACACTATTACAGTCTATTTTCGTGTTAAATTCACCACTCTTTTTACGGCCTTGCCGCCTTATTCCCTTGACCTCTTGTTCTCCAAGGCGGCCCGGATGAATGTCCGAAACAGCGGGTGGGCATTCATCGGCCTCGATTTGAACTCGGGATGAAACTGGCAACCGAGAAACCAGGGGTGGTTTTTGATCTCGATGATCTCGACCAGATCTCCCGAGGGTGACATGCCGCTGAAGACCATCCCGTTTTCCATCAGTTTTTCCTTAAAGGCGTTGTTGAACTCATAACGGTGCCGGTGCCTTTCGGAGATATTCTCACGTCGGTAGGCGTCATGGGCCAGGGTGTCCGACTCGAGACGGCATGGGTACGCACCGAGGCGCATCGTGGCCCCTTTGGCCGAGTTCACGTCCCGCTTCTGGATGGTTCCGGTTTTCTCGTCGAGCCATTCGGTCATGAGGTATATCACCGGGTACGGAGTGTTTTCGTCGAACTCCGAGCTGTTGGCAGCCGCGAGCCCGGCCACATTGCGAGCGAATTCGATGACCGCGATCTGCATGCCGAGGCAGATGCCGAAATAGGGTATGCGGTTGACCCGCGCGTAGTTTGCCGCACAGATCTTCCCCTCGATGCCGCGCGTGCCGAAGCCTCCCGGAACCAGGATGCCCTCGGCGCGGTTCAAATGCTGGCTGCACGTACCGTCCTCCACCTGTTCGGAGTCGACGAAAATGAGGTTGACGCGGCAGTCGTTGGCGATGCCGCCGTGGTAGAGGGCTTCGTTCAGGCTCTTATAGGATTCCGTCAGATCGACGTATTTGCCGACGATTGCAATCGACACCTCGTTTTGCGGGGACGAATATTTCTTGACGAAATTTTCCCAGGCCTCGAGGCGGGGCTCCCGGGTCCAGATGTTGAGCAGTTCCACGATCTTGGCATCGAGTCCCTCGCGGTGAAATACCAGCGGAACTTCGTAAATACAGTCCACGTCCTTGGCGGTGATGACCGCATCCTTGCTCACGTTGCAGAACAGCGCAATTTTTCTCTTGATATCGTCCGACAGATAACGGTCCGTGCGGCACAGAAGGATGTCGGGCTGAATGCCGATACCCCTGAGTTCCTTCACGCTGTGCTGGGTCGGCTTGGTCTTCAGTTCGCCGGCGGTGCCGATATAGGGTACCAGCGTCAGATGAATGTAGAGCACGTTCTCCTTGCCGACATCGGTCCTGAACTGGCGGATGGCCTCCAGAAAAGGCAGACTCTCGATGTCGCCGATGGTTCCGCCGATCTCCACGATGACCACATCCACACCGTCCGCCACCAGTTTGATACTGTTCTTGATCTCATCGGTGATGTGAGGAATGACCTGGACTGTGCCGCCCAGATAGTCTCCCTGGCGTTCTTTGGTAATGACCGAGTAGTAGATTTTGCCGGTTGTAAAATTGTTGTTTTTTCCGATAACGGCATGCGTGAACCGCTCGTAGTGACCGAGATCCAGGTCGGATTCCGCCCCGTCGTCGGTGACAAAGACCTCCCCGTGCTGAAAAGGATTCATTGTGCCCGGATCGACGTTGATGTAAGGATCCAGTTTCTGAATCGTCACGCTCAGCCCGCGACTTTCGAGCAAGGCCCCGATAGCGGCCGATGCCAACCCTTTACCGAGTGACGACAAAACGCCGCCGGTCACGAAAATAAATTTGGTCGCCTTTGCCATGTCATTCCTCTCTTACACCATTATTCAAATA
>JARFQH010000156.1 GCA_029287875.1 Desulfobacteraceae bacterium
GTAAGGTACCGTGCCCAACGAGCTGGGCATTGTTGAAAAGGAGTCCCCCGGCCGAATCCAAATAATCTAAAAATTCGCCCATTGCCTCCCAATTATAAGAGAATGGCCCCGCAGCCAGGATATCGGAAAAATCACGGACAAGTTTTTTGCTGGCTTCGTTGACCGGTGCCGGAGAGAACCCGCAGTTTCCCGTAACCACCGTGGTGATTCCCTGTTCAATTAAGGGAAAGAGAAATTCCTGATGATGGTTCAACGGCAACGCCCAGTCGAAATGACTGTGGCAATCGATAAAACCGGGAGCCACTGCCAGCCCTTGGGCATCGATAATGTTGATGTGCTCTTTGCGGGCGATATCATCGTCCGGTCCCGCCGTTGATGGTATGACCGCCTCAATCCTGTCTCCGATGACATAAACGGAACCCTTGAATGCGTCCCGGCCGGTACCATCAATGATCATGGCGTTGCGAATCAACATATTCGGCATGCGCAGTCTCTCCTAATCCCGTCGGGTGCTGTCCGGAATCTGATAGGTTCCGTCCAGACGCTCCAGCATCTCATCATACCGGCGTTGAAGATCGTCGATTGCATCATTGTATTGCTCAGCGATTCTTTTGCTTGATCCATATTGCGCTTCAATCGCGCAGCGTTCATTTTCATACCAGCGGTCAGGATCAAAGTTGTAGGTCACGGATAACCCCCCGGTTCTTAACTGGTTTCTAATCAATCGTATTAATAGTCTCAAAATGAAGCAGTTGTCAATGCCCCAACCCTTGCCGATCTTGACAGTCTATTCCTTTTCAGCCATACTCCGGTTTCTGAAAACGGCTTTTTGTCTCCTGTAAAAATTCAACCGAAGCCGGGCGAGCCGGGATTGAAGATAGCGAAAATATCCCTATAATATTTTTTGCCACAAAATGTACAAAAATGATTTATTCGGGCCCAAAAGGGGGAAGCAATATGAATCCATACAATCTGGATATCAGCGGCGACTGGGATACCGATCCGGCGGTTTTAGAAAAATTCAGCCGGGATATGAGTGCCTACCGGATTGTACCCGCATTGGTGGTGGCGCCGAAAAACGAGGAAGATGTTCTGCGTACCCTCCGGTTCGCTCACAACGAGGGCCTGGGTATCGTGTCCCGCTCGGGGGGCAGCGATCTCAGCGGCGCCTCCATCGGTCCCGGGATCATTTTAAATTTTAAAAAATACTTTAACCGGGCGATCAGGCTGGGCGAGGATGCCATCGTTGAGCCGGGAATGATCCTGGACGACTTCCTCAAAAAAATATCCGCGCACAACTTGATGTTGCCGGCCGTCCCTTCAAGCAGTGCCCTGTGCGCTTTGGGTGGAAATGTCGGCACACGCGCCACCGGTCCGCGGACAGCCAAGTATGGCACCCTGGATGCCTTTGTGACCTCTTTAAGGTTTATCACCGCCGGCGGGCAAGTGGTCGACACCGCTCAATCCCTGCCGGATGACCTATCGACCGGACTACGGCGAATCCAGCAAAAGTTTTTAGACGATGCGGCCAGCCGAGCCATTGTCGACCGAAGACCATTTATCGCCGGCGGGTATAACCTCAAGGCCTTGACCCAATATTCCGATATGGGTGAATTGGCTGCCCATCTGCTGGTCGGCAGCATCGGCACCCTGGGGATTGTCACCGAAATAAGACTGAAGTTAATTGACAAGCGGCCTTCTCAAGGAACCCTTGTCGCCCACTTCAGAGATTATGAGGAATTGGCCGCAGCGGCCCTGCGTCTGAAAGCACTTGATCCGGCCGCATTGGAATATTCGGATGCCTCATGTGCCGGGCATGTCAACGGTAAAATCCTCAACCTGGAAGACCCCGGCATGGTCGGCACCATGATCGCGGAATTCGACGCTTCCTTCGAACAGGCGCAGGAAGGCCGTAAGATCCTTGAGACGTGCAATATCTCACGTCTGTGGGTTATCAGTTCCGCAAGCCCGGAAGAGGCTGCCTTGTGGCAGGATCGCCGCCGGACTCAACCGAGCCTCCTAAAGTACTGCCGCCAAAAAAGCTTGCTGCTGCCACCTATTATTGACGACATTGCATTTCATCTGAAAGATTTTGGCCCGATAAGCAAAGAGCTAGGGGACTTAATGCGGCGACTGGGCCATGAGATTTCTGTTTACGGACACCTTGGTTTCGGCAGTATCCATGCCAGGCCTTATTTCGATCCTGCCCAGGGCGGGCTGGAAGAGCAAATCGAAACGGTATCCCAGGAAGCATTCAAAATTTTGCACAAGTATAACGGCACCTTGGTTGGCGAACACAATGCCGGCCGATCGCGCTCGGTATACCTTGAGATGGAACTGGGACCCGCATACACCTATTTGCACGAAATCAAAAAGCTGTTTGATCCCGCTGACCTTTTGAACCCCGGTTCCCTTTTCGATACCGATCCTATATGCACGCATATGGATTTTTCCCCAATGCGGCATTAGGGTTTTGGTGCGTTGATCGTTTGCTGTATTTTCGGCACTCCTATCATTGAGTGGAATGAAGGACCTTAAGCTTGGCGGCGATCAGTTGGTCGTGGGTGACGAAGTCGAACTGGAGTGCGACAATGCCAAAAAGGAGAGTACGGTCCGCGTCTGGAGATCGCGGCTCAGCATCGGCGCGCGTGGGGAAGGCATCTCCCCTCTCTAACCGATCCACTTCCCGCTTCATCTCCGCAGCAACATCTCTGAACGGCGGTTGACCAAGAAAAGCGATCTCCTGT
>JARFQH010000167.1 GCA_029287875.1 Desulfobacteraceae bacterium
TCGCTGGAAACGGTTCTAAAGAAAGCCGTATCCGAGTTCCCCGCGGTTGTCCTGACCGGTCCGCGACAGTCGGGAAAGACGACCCTTCTCAAGACGATCTTTGGCAAAAAATTCGACTATATTTCCCTTGAACCACCGGATATCCGGGCAGTGGGTAAGGAAGATCCGCGCGGTTTTCTTGAAATGCACCCGCCGCCGGTCATTTTTGACGAGGTGCAGTACACGCCTGATCTGTTGCCTTACATCAAGGAAAGAATCGACGCTCATCGAGAGCGGATCGGACAGTACCTTCTCACAGGTTCGCAGAATCTCCTGCTGGTGGAAAAGATAACCGAGTCTCTGGCCGGGCGGGCGGCGATGCTGCGCCTGTTGCCGCTCTCGTGCCGGGAGGCTGAGGGACGGCCTCATGCGCGTTTACCCTGGGAGCTTGGGAAAAACCATCGGACGGATCCGAAAGCCTCGCGAAGGGGCACCTGGAATGATTTTCTGCGCGGCTACTATCCAGAATTGGTCGCCAAACCGGGGCGTGATCTCCATCTTTGGCACAGCGGATACGTGCAGACCTACGTTGAGCGGGACGTCCGCACGTTACGTCAGGTGGGTGATCTCTCCCAATTTCAGAGCTTCCTGAGAGCCCTGGCGGCACGCTCCGCGCAGCTTCTCAACCTGACCGATTTGGCCCGCGACCTCGGCGTGGCCTTAAATACGGTCAAGGCGTGGCTTTCCGTGCTGGAGGTGACCTACCAGGTGATCGTCCTGCGGCCCTATTTCGCCAACGTGGGGAAGCGGCTTGTCAAGACACCGAAGGTCTATTTTGCCGATGTGGGAACATTGTGCTACCTGACCGGTTTGAAGGATCCCGAACATGCGGCTTCCGGCCCAATGGGCGGGCCGATCATGGAAACGGCGGTGCTGTCTGAAATCTTCAAGACACTCACCCATTGCGGAATCGATCCACAGATCTATTTCTGGCGGACCTCTGCCGGAACGGAGGTTGATTTTGTCATCGAAACCGGCGGCAGACTCGTCCCCATCGAAGTGAAGCTTTCCGCTACACCTCGTCCGGCCATGGCTAGGTCCATCGCGTCGTTAATGGGAGATTTCGGCGAAAAGGTCATGCCCGGCTACGTGGTCCACCCGGGCGACGTCCGACTTCCATTAGGCACGAACGTGACAGCGCTGCCCTTTTCAGAACTGTAGCGGCTGGTCTCCGGGCTTCGGACATTGCAGAATAGGAATCATCGTTGCACTTAAGTTAGATAACATACAGGAATTACAGTATCTAATTGAAGGCGAGGACTCTCGTTGATGCCAACATACTATTATACGCGCAGGACTCACTATCGTCACTTCATCAAAAGGCTCCTCTGTGGTGGGATGATCTGCTTTCCCAGAGCGAACCTGTTTGCCTGTGCTGGACGGTATTGTCTGCATTTATTCGGATCGGGACAAATCCTCGGGTTTCCGAGCACCCACTCTCCTTTGAACAAGCCCTTGCCCTGATACAAAGCTGGTTTGAACAGCCTTGTACAAGAGTTATTCGACCCACCGAGCAACATTGGACTATATTCCAGCAGATGCTTACCGGTGGACAGGCTGTCGCTAATTTAGTTACAGATGCGCATTTGGCGGCACTTGCAATAGAACATGGTTGCGCGATAGCTTCAACGGATTCTGATTTCGCTCGTTTTCCCAAGCTGAAGTGGATCAATCCCCTTTCCAAGTAGAATCCTTGGTGGTCATATTATTTGGGGGTTGAGCCGTGGTATCCGGCTAAAATTATTTAGATTGGTTGAAAAATTGGGTTCGATTTGTGGGCGATACTGCGGTTTTTAATGGCAAGAAGAGGATTGTAGGAATCCACCCTTTGGATAGGGCCAATGCGTATTACCTCGCCGGACAGGTTTAACATGTCGCGGGTAGAATCTCCTAAAGAGAGTTTTATTAGATCGCCAACCTGGATCCCTCCAAACAAGCCGCTGCATCAAGCTGTTCCTGAACGATGGACTCATCAGAAAAAACGCCATCGTAAGCTTCCCGGATATCCCGAGCCTGCTCATCCATGATCTTTTCTCGCAGAAGAAGGGTGATGAATTTACTGCGCGATACACCCTGCGTGCTGCGTATGTCATCGATCACCGAAATCAGATCAGACGGAATTGTAATTGCGACTTTTTCTGTGTGCATATTTGGTATGATAATTTAGTGCCGTGATATTTCGATAAAAAGTAGCACTCTCAGAGTATGCTGTCAAAGGTTGAAATTCTGGGGTGCTCGGGTTCAGTTGGTGAGTTGGGGTCGCAATAAGCAACGAATATAATGAACATTAGCTTTCAAAAATGGTCTCAATTCGGGGCTATGATAATGTTCTCAGCGCCAAAAAGAGGGCAATTGGAATTACACCTCTGTTCCCCGGCCGAGACATATAGATTTACAAGGCAAGTTTGGCATTTCACGCAAAGATTGCCCAAAAAGGGAATTTTCGCTCAGATACGTTTAATGCCTTGAGGCCACTATTTCAGAGATAGGGAGGCTTCCCATATTGCCGATTTCAGCACTCAAAAGGGCGATATAGGCCCCGAACACAAATATAATTAGGACCATATTTCTCTAAAGATCAAACAACTTTGACGGTCAGAGCCCAGTCGGCCCTAAAAGTCATCAGCGGGCTACTCTGTCGATTCCGGCAGATCGAGGAGGAATCGCCAAACAGGGACCACATCGATGGTCCTACTCCGGGTATCAATCTTCTCGTCTTCGTTCCGTGTCACGATGGTTCCGGTATCCAGGTCGAGTTCAGCCATCGCTTCGCTCAACGCCGCGGTCTCTCGTTTCCGTGTTTGCGGTTCCAACAGGGATGCGCACGCCTGAACCAGCATCGGCGAATGGCCGCGCCGAGGAACGACGAAATCGACCTCCCGGCCTGATTTGGTCTTGTAATAGTAAATCTCCGGGTAAAGACGCCGAAGCGCCATGAACACGAGGTTTTCCAGAAGGTGTCCGGAGTTGAGCAGGATCCCTGAAGACACAGAGGTGACCAGGGCGTGATCAATGCAGTATATCTTCTTTGGATTGGTGTTGCTGCGCGCGAGCGATGCATCGAATATCCGTACGGTGAACAGGAAATAAGCGTCTTCGAACCAGGTCATGTAATCCGACACAGCGGACTTGGGGGCTTTGTGGCCCAGCGACTTGAGATAGCCCGTGAGGCTGTTGATGGAGTAAAGCGAAGCCGTGTTGTCCGTCAGCCAATGCGCCAGATCGGACACCGCTTTCGGATGCGAAACGTCATGGCGCTCGACCAGGTCTCGGAACAGGATGGTGTGAAAGTATTCCTGGTGGATCTTGATTCGCAGGTTTCGTCCAAGGCCGGCGACTTCGGGGAAACCGCCCGTCTCCCAATACTCCCCAAAAGCCTTGTGAACGAGAAGCCGCTTCTTTGTCGATAAGGTGCCTTCGCTTTCAATTCTTTTGACATAATGATTTTGTTTAACCGCAAAAAGGCGCTATAAGCCCGGCACATTCTCCTGCACGACCACTGGCACATGTACCGCATGGAGCAGCTCTGGTTGACCAGAGATGAATTCCTGGAATAGCGGAATAGCGGGGATATGAAAACAGTGTCCGACACCGAGGATGCCACCTATGGAAGTGCTCGGCTGGCGGATCGACTGCTCGCGAGCCTGCAGGAGGATGAATTTATCGCTCAATCATTGGGTTTTTTCACCAGGCCTATCGTCACCATGGACAGAGCCGCCCAAGCCGCATTCGATCCTTGTTTTTTCTGGATTTCTCTGCTGCAGTCATAAATTCGGGAACCATAGGCAGACTCAATCAGTTTGAGCACGGCCACAATCTCGGACAGTTCTTTCTGAATTGGCGGATAGGGGTCATGTGCCGCTATTTTCCGGCGTAATTTTTCTAACCGTTCGATGAGATCAGATCTTTTTGCATCAAATTCCTCATCATCAAGCAAATTTTCCGTTTCCCCTATGTACCCTATGGCCCTCTCTATAAGCCTGGCCGCTTCTTCCGGGTCTGCCGGTTTCGTTTCTTTGCCCTTCAAAAGCATTTTTTTGTGGAGGGCATTGATTGCCCCGCCCTCATCGAGGGCACCGTATTCTTCCTCCGTGTAAGGTTTCCGGCCGATGCAGGAAACCGCACTGCCCCACTTCTCCAGTTCCTGTTGCAGTATGACCATTTCCCTGTACGCCGGTTCACCTTCTATATTGTCCTTGTAGCTTCTGAATAATTCGTATGCCAATAAGCCCACACCGATAACACCGCCTGCCCGGGCAAGAAATCTTCCGCCGGTGCCCAGTCTGCCAATAGTTTTGGGGCCCAATCCCTTTGCAATTTTTTCCGCCACCATTTGCCAGTAAGTTGCTGCCACCTTAACCTCCTTATCAGCGCGTATTATTCAGGTTCGTTCCCCAAAAGGGCTCAAGTTCGGGACCTTTAATGCCGGTTCGCATTCCCGGTATGCCGCCAGCTCGTACCAACGGGTGGCCGACGTGAAACGCTGCAGATGCAGGCAGGCCAAAAACGCCAGGCGGGCCGCCTCGGCCGATTTTTTCAGGTGCCAGGAAATTTCGGCCTGGTGCAACGCGTTGCGACCGTCGTTTTGTTTCAGGTACCGCGTCCCGCTATTGAGCGCCAGGGCTGCCGACCGTCGGATTTGCACCAACGCGAGCAGGTCGGCACCGCAGCGGCTGCAGTGCGTTTCTTCGGTGTTGGCCTTGTTGCAGGCCGGACAGACCATTTCCATGGCCGGCTCAATCCTCCAGATAAAACAGCATGTCGGAAAGGGATTCGTTCAATTCGGCCAGCTTCTGATACCGGCCCTCGGCGATGGCCTTTTGGCTGTCGGCCAGCAGCGCGCGCAGCTCGGATGCGTCGGTTGCATCGATGTCGTTTAAAAGCGCCGTGGATCTTTTACGAAGGTCCTTGGCCGCGGCCATGACCTGCTCCTTTTCGTCTGCCGCGTCCACCGATGGGGCCGGCCCCGCCGACTCGGACTCGGTCTCAATCCAGTCGCCCAAATGCTCCCGCGCCTGCTCCAGGTCGAACGCTGCAGTCCCGTCTCCGGTTTTCATGGTCACCGTCTTGGAAAGGCCGGTGCGCTTTTCGGCGGCGGTGACTTCGAGGACGCCGTTGAGATCCAGTGCCAGAGTGAGAACGATTTCGTTTCCAGCGGGAACATCACTCAGACCCTCGACCAGAAAATTGCCGATAAAAATATTGTCCTCGGCCAAAGGGGCTTCGCCTTGGTAGATGCGCACATCGACCGCCTCCTGGCCGTCGTGCATCGTCGAAAAC
>JARFQH010000205.1 GCA_029287875.1 Desulfobacteraceae bacterium
CCCCAGTGCATCGGCCCCCAGATAACCGACGGGCTGTTGGGATCGGTCCCCCCGGTAGGATCCATGCCCACCTGCTTGATCATCGTGCCGTCGACCGGGGGTTGGGCCGACGTCTGATAGATGGTGAGCATGGCCGCGTGGAAGCCATAGCCGACGCCTGGCGTCAGGCCGTCCACTTGTTGCCAGATACCCGCGGTGTAAGGCTCAGTGGCGAGGACCATCTGCGAGGTCTCGCCCTCGATCCTTTCCACCCAACCCGTGTCGAAACCATCGGCAAAAACCCGTGTATCCATCCAATATGGTTCCGGCCCACCGTACCAGAATCGCTCCCAGCCGCTGGCAACCTGGCAGTCGACGCCGGCATTCTGGCCATAGGCAGTGTCACCGGCAAGGACTACCTGGACGACCCCGGCATTCACCGCACCCTGCTCGGCGACGGTTTGGCCACGACCATGGCCTCTTTTTTGGGTGGCCCACCGAATACAACGTATTCCGAAGTGACCGGTGCGGTCACCCTCACCCGCATGTACAATCCGCACATCATGTCATGGGCGGCGGTCTTCGCTATCCTGCTGGCGTTTATCGGAAAATTGGGAGCCTTGCTTCAGACGATCCCGGTGCCGGTCATGGGCGGCATCATGCTGCTGCTTTTCGGCGCTATCACGGTCGTTGGACTGAACACCCTCGTGAGGGCCGGAGAGGACCTGACCGAAGCGCGGAACATGATCATTGTCGCCGTCGTCCTGGTGTTCGGTATCGGGGGGATGTCGCTTTTTACCCTGGGAGGGATCGGGCTGGCCGGAATCATCGGTGTTGTCTTGAATCTGGTGCTGCCCAGACGCAAACCGGATTAATTATTTATGTCTGCGGAACCCGCTTATTCAGTGGGTCCCGCAGAAATAAATGATAGTTACAGATGGATGTTAGTCTATTTTTAGGACCTTGGCCCCCCTGATCTTACCTTCCTTTAATTCCAACAAAGCCCTGTTGGCTTCTTCGAGTCGGTATTTCTGAACATCAGGTTTGAAGGGTATCTCAGCGGCCACCTGCAGGAATTCACTGACATCCCGCCGCGCCACGTTGGCCACGCTCTTGATCTCCTTTTCCATCCAAAGATGCTGCGGATAGTCGAGTGATAAAAGGGCGTCCTTATCGGCGTCTTCCTTTCGAATGGCGTTGATCACAAGCCTGCCGCCCGTTTCTAGATTCTTTAGCGCCGCCACGACCGGTTTCCAGGCCGGCGTGGTGTCGATGATGCAGTGGAGTTTTTCCGGCGCCGTCTCTTCGCTGTCACCGGTCCAGACGGCGCCGAGTTCGACCGCAAACGCCCGCTCTGTAGGGCTTCTGGCAAAGACGAAGACCTTTGCTTGCGGATACGTGTAACGCACGGTTTTTAAAACCAGATGTCCCGAAGCACCGAAACCGGTCAACCCGAGGTTTTGGCCGTTTTTAAGCCCGGTCAATCGCAACGAACGCCAGCCGATGGCCCCCGCACACAGCAATGGTGTCGCTTCGTCATCGGTGAAGACCTTAGGAATCGGAATAGCGAAGTCTTCCGCAACTTTCGTGAACTGGGCGTATCCGCCGTCCACATCACGACCGGTGGCTTTGAAGGCCTTGCAAAGATTTTCTTCACCGGCCCGGCAGTGCCCGCATCGTCCGCAGGCGGCATGAATCCATGCGATGCCGACTCGGTCGCCGACTCGAAATCTTCCCGCCCCCGGACCGTTTTGTATGACCCGGCCCACCACCTGGTGTCCCAATATCACCGGAAAAGCAGGTGGAGGCGTGCGCCCCTCGATTTCATCCAGCTCGGTGTGACACACACCGCAGGCAGACACCTTGACCAACACTTCCTTGGCGCCCGGCAGCGGCTCGGCCATCTCGACCGGCACCAACGGTGTCCTGCTCTGCGCAAGGTTGCAGAGCTGTTTCAAGATCATGGCTTTCATGTGACCATCACTCCACTTATTCCTGGATCTCTCAAATCAATAAAATCAGTGTCCATAAACAGACGCGCCAATTCCTTTTGCGGTAAATCTTCGATTTCATCCGGTAATGACGTCATGATACTCTCCGATGTGGTCGGTTCGGTTTAGCATCGCTGCGAAACATATCTATGACAGCTTCTTCCCTCTGCGAGAGCTACCATGATCTGAAACCCGGCTTTATCAGGAAGCTGTGAGCCGTCAAACCGCTGGATATTCATGGGCAAATCGGCCAAGGGGCCAACTGTCTAACCGGCTCAACGGGCTAATGGACAAAACGGGCAAAACGGGTCAACCTACCGGTATTTCTCCGGCAGCACCGCCCTGTCGCTCCAGTCCGCCGGCAGCTTCTGGTCCGGCTGTTCTCCCATCTTTTCTTTGCGCTTCCTGAGGCCGGGACGTCCAAATTCCGGATGACCTTCCTTCAGGGTCCGGCCGTTGATGACGGCCTCACTGCGCAGTCTTTTGCCCGCGGTGCGTTCGATCTGCCGCCCGAGCCAGAGCACCCGATCGACGTCGTAGCCGTGGGCAATACCCATCTCGTCGATCTGGACCAGCATGTCTTCCAGGCAGGTCAATCCCACATATCGGGGATCCTTGTAGTAGTAGTCACCGGTACCCGGCACCGGACAATCATCCAGAAAGTTGGCCGGTTGCCCGCCCATTCCGCCGAGGGTCGCCTCGAAATGGGTGATGCCGGCCTGCAGGGCGGCCAGCACCGACGCGGATGCCACGCGTTTGGTTTCGTGAAAATGGCCGATGTGGACTGAGGTGTCCGGAATTTCGTCCAGAATCATGGAGAAGTAGCGGTAAACTTCCGGGGCCGAGGCACTGCCGTCGTGATCGGCGTGCTCGATGTCGGATGCACCGATAGACAACCAGCGCTTGGTAAACTCGACGGCGTCTTTCAACTCGGTGGCCCCGGCAATCGGGCTGCCCCAGATAGTGCTGACCGTACCGCACATTTTCAGGCCCGCGTCCCGGCACTTTTTTATGGCACGCTCGGCTTCCTTCCAGTATTCAGGCAGGGTTGTGCCGGAGTTGGCAAAATGGTGCTGTTCTTCCGTGGACACCATCATCAGGCAGCGGTCCGGACCGACCCCTTTCTCCTTCAGTCGAATCGCCTGGTCCACGGCCCCCTCCCTAATGGTGACAGCCGTCACGCAGATGTCATCCGGATTGATGCCGCGCTTGGCGCACCGTCTTTTAAAAAGATCGCTCCGCAAGGCAGCCAGTACCTCCTCGGCATCACTGAACTGGGGCATGAGGTACGGGTTGCCGAGGTTCGTCACCTCGATGTTTCGGCAGCCGGCAAAAATCATTTCCTGGGCATAGAAAATTTTTGCACGGGTTGAGATGAATTTTTCAAGGTGCTGAAATCCGTCTCTGACCGCAATGTCACCGATGGTCACTTTTTTGGGCATCCTCGGAAAAATTTTCCAGTAATCATATTCAGTCATACTTTCACCTCACCTGCAAATAAGTTCGTTGTTGGTTAATCAAGTCGAATACTCTTTCTAAACAGTCGTGGCCCTGCAGGCCGCCACGGTGCATGAAAATGACGCACCGGAGCCCGGATGAGCGGTTGAGAACAGCGGCTGACTGTTTGAGTCGCTTACGGAGTCTTAGACCGGACCCTATGCCGATGCCACTTGGAAGGAACGAAATTCAAGCTGCATCCGAACTCATTATTCGAAGACGGTACTGGTCCGGGCTTAGAACCCGTTGGCGGCGAGTTTCAGCCGCCTTTCGAAACCGGTTATCCGGGCGGAGGGGCCTACCTTATTTTCGTGTTAAAGTCGCTTACTCCCCAACCGGCAAACCGGCCAAACTTTCCTTTACTTCCCCTTGAACACCGGCTTGCGCTTCTCCCGAAAAGCCGTCAATCCCTCCAGACGGTCTTCGGTTGGAATGCAAACCCAGTAAGCATTTGATTCGATCGCCAGCCCGGTTTGCAAATCGGTTTCCAAGCCGTAGTTGATCGCATACTTGGCCTGCTCGATGGCGATTGGACCGGTTTCGCAGATCATAGCCGCCATATTCCGACATTCGGCGAGAAGCTCTGACGGTTCGCATATTTTGTTGGCCAGGCCGATGTCGAGGGCCTCGACGGCGTTTACCCGGCGGCCGGTAAAAATCAACTCCTTGGCCTTGCCTTTGCCGACCAGCCGCGGCAGCCGCTGGGTGCCGCCAGCACCCGGTATAATGGCCAGACGGGTTTCGGTCAACCCCATGCTGGCCGTTGTGGCGACGACACGGATGTCGCTGGCCAGTGCCAGCTCGGTGCCGCCGCCGAGGGCAATACCGTTTACCGCGGCAATCACCGGTTTGTTCAGATATTCGATGGCGGTGAATAAATTGCGGATCGTGTATATGTATTCTCTCACTTTTTCCGGACTCAAACCCGCCCGCTCCTTGAGATCCGCACCGGCACAGAAGGCCTTATCGCCCGTTCCGGAAACAACGAGCACCCGAACATCGGCCCTGAACCGCACCGCCTCGATTTCACCGGCCAGGGCGTGCAGCAAAACAAAATTCAAACTGTTCATGACCTCGGGACGATTGAGGGTCAGCATCAAAACGCCTCCGGCCTCTTCCCTGAGTAAAACCTCTTCTCCCATGAATCACCCCCCGTAATAGAATCGCCCAGCGATTGTATTTCCAAACCACA
>JARFQH010000208.1 GCA_029287875.1 Desulfobacteraceae bacterium
GAACCCTTTTTCAGAAAACACCTTCTTGGCAGCGACGATGATCTGCTGCCGCCGTCTTTCCCGCTCCCGTTCCTTCCGTTCCTGTATCCCCATAATCGCTCAGCTCCGTGAATCAGATTTATTTTCAAAATAGTCTGTAGTTTATTTGGCAGGTTTGGTCAATATTAAGTTTGTATTTGCGGGTTGATTCTGTTTTCGTGTAAATCCTATATTGACAAAACGCATCCATAGAGGATACTCTCCCCTCCTCTTCCCGAACCACGGAAACGAAAACCCCCTGACATCGAAGAAAGGCCGCTATGGATTTGCCCTCTGCCGAGCATACCCGCATAATTCTCGACAGCATTGGCGACGGCGTCTTTACGGTTGATTTAAATCGGGTGATTACCTTTTTCAACCGCGCCGCCGAAAAGATAACCGGCGTCAAACGCTCCCAGGCCGTCGGACGGCACTGCTGGGAAATTTTCAAAACCGGCACCTGCAAGCAGGGCTGTTCCGTGCAGAAAGCACTGGAGAGCGAAAATGCCGTCGTTCATTCGACCGTCTTCATTGTCAACACCGAGGACAAAAAGATTCCAGTGAGAACCTGCACGGCTGTGCTAAAAGACAGGTCGGGCCGTGCGATTGGCGCCGTCGAAACTTTTCGGGACTTGAGCGTCGTTCAGCAACTGCGCCACGAGTTGGCCGGTAAGCATCCTTTTTATGAAATCGTCAGCAAAAACGATAAGATGCTGCGCCTGATCGATATGTTGGAAATGGTCGCCGAAAAAGACATTCCGGTGCTGCTCGAAGGCGAGGGGGGAACCGAAAAAGAACGTTTTGCCAAAGCCGTTCACTCCCTGAGCGACCGCAACAACGGACCGCTGGTCAATTTCTGCTGCGGATCGCTCCCCGAAACTTTCCTGGAATCCGAACTCTTCGGTCACGCGGCAGAAGCAGCGGCCAACAACCGGCATTCCAAGCTCGGCCGGATGGCATTGGCGAATGGCGGTACCCTTTTTATCGATGATATCGACTTGCTGCCGCCAAAACTTCAGACTCGCCTCGCACAGGAGTTGCGCTATCCTGTCAGTGAACCGCAGGACACCGGTCGACCGACTGGCGCCGATGTCCGCATCGTGGCCGCCATTCAGGGCAATCTGGCCGAACGCATGTCAGCGGGCGCATTCTGCAAAGACCTCTTTGAACTCATCGGTGCGGTGACACTCCGGATCCCGCCTTTACGCGAACGCAAAGAGGACATTCCGCCCCTCACCGACCACCTTATCGCAAAGTACAATCACCTTAACGGCAAAGCCATCGAAGGCGTGTCGCCGGAAGCGCTGTCGATCATGATGAGCTATGATTATCCTGGCAACACGCAGGAGCTGGAGCGCGTCATCGAATATTCTCTGGTGATATGCCCGGAGGGGGTCCTCAACATCGAACACCTGCCGGAAAATCTGTTTCGTAAATCAAACCGGCATCTCCAGCCGCCGCATCCCGAACCCCTGGCCGAAAACGGGTCATTGATGACCGTCGAAAGAGCCTTCATTTACAAGAGTCTGGCAAGAAACGCCTGGAACCGCAAGTCCACGGCGAAGGAGATGGGAATCCATCCGACCACCCTGTGGCGCAAGATGAAACGGCTCAACATGGAAATGCCGGTCAGGGAACGCCGCAAAAAGCCGCGCTGACCTCTGCGACATCCCGGCCGCCTAAGATGACGCCATGCCATCAGAATTGTTTGTAGATTCTGGCCAATGCATGTCCCGGCGCTTCGATACCAGAAGAGAACGCGCATGATATCATCCTGACGAAATGGACGGAATGTGAAGCGGTTGCCATAACGGTGCGACGTTCGGTCGTCTCCAGACAGAATCAGCCCACGAAGACGTTGAGGATGTTTCTGCGGGCGCTGGCCCGTTGGATGACAACCTGGATCAGATCCTCGGGCTTGAGATCCAATCCGCTGGTAAACGGAATGTCGCACTCGATCATATAGTCGGGGATTAGAATCTGATAGCTTCTGCGGCGTTTGGAGAGCACGATGGCTTCCTCTTTTTGGCCCACGCGTTTTTCCAAGTACTTGAGGATCCAGTAGCGGACGCGACGATGCTGGATGCGCGATACCTGGCTCATCGGCAGTTCGAGTTGCCGGATAATCGCCTCGATTTCGTCGTCCGTATAGGGGACTTCCAGTTCGAAGGCCGAACGAATCTGTCGCTGGGTGATGAGATCACAGTACTTTCGGATGGGAGAGGTGGCGGTCACATACGTGTCGAGTCCCAGACCGGCATGGGTTTCGGATTTGCGGCTCAGCACGAAACGGTTCAGCAGCCGGCGCTGCATGATATTTTGGAACAGGCTGTCCGAATCGCCCCGGTACAGGCGCTCTTTGGCTTCGGGTTGCGAACGGAAAACGGCCGGCAAACCGTGCTCCTTCAGGAAACGCCCCATGAGCCAGTTCGCCAGGATCATCAACTCGGCTACCAGCATCCGTCCAGGGCTTTCGCGATTGATGCGATTGACGCTGATTTCGCTCTCCTCGCCGATCCATACATGAACCTCCGGAAGGGTGATCTGCACGGCCCCGGCCTGTAACCGGAAATCATGGAATCGGGTGGCCACATCTCTCAGGATACCGTACGTCTGATTCTCTTCGGTCAATACGTTCACGTCGTAATAGGTCAACTGCTGCTCGACCCTGACCAGAGAGGGCAGGATCTCGACCGAAACGATATCGAGAGATGGGCTGAGCGTCACCAGCGTGCTGATGGCCGGTCGCAGATGGCCGGCCTTTAGACTGCACAGGTCTTCCGCCAGACATGAGGGCAGCATCGGTAGCCGTCGGTCCGGCATATAGATCGAGCTGCAGCGGTTGAAGGCTTCGCGATCAAGGGTCGTGTTCTTTCTAACGTGATGGCCCACATCGACGATGTGAATACCGAGTCGATACGAATCCGCAAGTGTTTCCAAACTGAGGGCATCGTCGTAATCGAGGGTCGACTGGCCGTCGATGGTCATCAGCGAGAGCTGTGTCAGGTCGCGGCGTGCAGAAGCAGGCGACACCTCGACGGTCGTTTGCGCCGCCGTTTGCATCAATGTATTGGCCTCATCCACGACTTCCTGCGGGAACTCGGTGGCAATGTCGAAGGTAATCAGGTCGATATTTTCGTTCTCTTCCCAGACGCCAAGCTTGACCAGTACCGGAAAAAGCGCTTCGGGAGCTCTGAGGCCGGCCCCCTCCAGGATTTTCGCGCCCACCGCGTAATGCTGGCTTTCCTTTCCGTAGAGGTAGAGCGACTTGAAGATGTCGATCAACTTTCGGTCTCTATCCGATAGGGAACAGACGACTGTCGGTTCGCCGTTCAGCAGACTCTTGAGCCACGCCGCACCCTCGGCGATCAGCCGGTTCTTGTGTTCGGTCTCCGCCTGCTGAGCCTTGAGGCGGTCGAGCTGCTCCTGACTGTGCGGGAAAAACTGATCCGTACTGAATTTGAAATACAATCGGTCCTTGAAAAACGCCCTGACCACAGCCGACTCGTGATCAGGGGATGGGTTGTCCGGAAACCATAATTCGGTCATGGTGGCAAGGTCGATCCACTCCTGCTCGCTGTTTAAGACTTCCCACAGCTCAGCGATGTCGACCTGGCTGCTCAGATTCTCACGGCGGATCGCCACGCGTTTCAATTCTTCGACCATTTTTTCCCGCCCCTGGACCGGGTCGAGGCGATCTTTCGAGCTGTGGGACAGCCGGTTGGCCGACAGGTTCACCTCGCGGTTGATTTCGTTCAACACCCGCAGTCGCTTGTCCTTGACCTCCATAACGACCGCGCACACGATTTTCTGGCGATCGATGTATTCGACTATGCAACCTGTTTCCATGACGGGTGATACTAACAACCGAACATTTGAAAGTCAATTCGTCTCCGGCCCGCCCAGCGGTTCTTGGTGAACCGTTAAATGGAGCCGGGTGATCGAATGTTAAACACTCATGGTCCTTCAGGCCGCCACGGTGCATGAAAATGACGCGCCGGAGCCCGGATGAACGGCTGCGAAAAGCAGCTGACTGTCTGAGGCGCTTACGGGGTCTTGGACCGGACCCAATGCTACTACCGCATGAAAGGAACACCATTGGGGACAAACCCAACCCCCTTAATTGAAGACGGCACTGGTCCGGTCTTAGTGCCCGTTGGCGCCGAGTTTCAGCCGTCTTTCGAAACCGTTCATCCGGGCGGAGGTGCCCACCTTTTTTTCGCATTACATTCTATTTTCGTAATGAGGCGGTTAACTGTATGAGTGAATTGGTCCCGCCATGGCGGAATTGAACCGAACAACGGGACGGAACTGCGATCCGGAGGCACAGCAAACGGGGCGCTTTCAAACATACCGGGTTAAAATAAGCCATCTTGCAGATACGGCCGCCCGTCACTATATTGATTTTTTAATATTTTTCGCATAACGCTGAGGATGAACAAAGTCTCTCGACATAGAAACACTTCTGGCCATGTCTGTCACGGAGCTCTCAGAGCGCGCCAAATCTTGCAATCTAAGTTAACTGTCTGGACGCGAAGCAAGTGGGTGAGAGCTTCATTTTAAAATGTCGACTGGAAAATATACATATTAGTAGCGTTAGCCCTCGAATCCTTTAACCCTTTCTCCGAACAAGGTGGGAGAAAAACCAAAAGGGAAAATCACAACCCGCTCTCACCTGGCATTTTAGATGAAGCCAACAGAACTTATTAAGCCGTACTTCTCGGAAAACCGCCGATTAATCGCTGCCGGCTTGGTCAGCCTGATCATTGTCGACTTTCTGCAACTCTTTATTCCACGGGTCATCAAATGGGCGGTCGACGATTTGACGGCCGTGCGGATCGAACCGGCCGGGCTGATGCGCTATGCACTTCAGATAGTGGGCATTGCCGTCTTGATCGGGATCTTCCGGTTTGTCTGGCGTCATTGTCTGCTCGGAACCTCGCGACGGGTGGAGGAAGGTCTGCGCAACGAGCTTCTGTCGCACATTCAAACCCTGTCGCCATCCTATTTCGACCGGGCGAAGACCGGTGACCTGATGGCCCACGCCACCAACGACATCCAGCAGGTGCGCATGGCAGTGGGAATGGGTCTGGTGGCCCTCAATGATGCGCTCGTTTTAGGGGCCGCGTCCATCGGTTTCATGGCCTACATCAATCTCAAGCTGACATTGCTGGTACTGATCCCCATGCCGCTGCTGGTTATCGGCACGCGGTTCTTCAGCCGAAAAATGCACCGACGATACCAGGAAGTTCAGGGTGCCTTCGCCGATCTGACCGAGGCGGTCAGGGAGCGTTTTGCCGGTATCCGGGTCATCAAATCCCATGGTTGGGAGAATCACGAGGCCGGGCGCGTCAGCGACATCTCCCGCGGTTACATCAAGGAGAATATCGACCTGGTGAAGATCACCGGGGCTTTCTTCCCGATGATGGGGTTTTTGACCAACCTGAGTCTTGCCATCGTCATCTTCGTCGGCGGCCGTCAGACCATCACACAGACGATCACCCCGGGCGATTTCGTCGCCTTCATCAGTTATCTCGGCCTGCTGACCTGGCCAATGATGGCGCTCGGCTGGGTGACAAACCTGATTCAGCGCGGCAAGGCCTCTCTCGACCGCTTGACCCGCATTATGACGACCCGGCCGGAAATTGTCGATGGCCCCGGGGCAAAGGCGATTGGCCGGTCTCGGGGTGCCGTCGCTTTTGAGAATGTCGGTTTCGCCTATGCCGCAGGTAAAGACAGCAACAGTCAGCCGGTTCTGACCAGCATCGATCTTGATATCCAGCCGGGGAGCATAATGGGCATCGTCGGGCCGCCCGGCAGCGGTAAGACCACACTGCTGAACCTGATTCCCCGGCTATACGACGTATCAGGGGGGCGTATACTTTTGGACGGTGAAGACATCCGATCACTCAAACTTCGGGACCTCAGGGCCCAGTTGGCCTTTGTATCGCAGGAACCCTTCCTGTTTGCCGGCAGCATCCGTCAGAACATTACCCTCGGCTACCCCGATCTCGACGATCGGGCGCTGATTTCGGCTGCCGATCAGGCCGCCGTCCACGACACGATCACCGCTTTTCCCAACGGTTACGACACGATCGTCGGGGAAAAGGGCATCATTCTCTCCGGCGGTCAGAAGCAACGTATTGCCCTGGCGCGCGCCCTGCTTCATGCCGCCCGGGTCCTTATTCTCGACGATCCGATCAGCCAGGTCGACCTGGATACCGGCAACCGGATGGTGGCCACTTTCCGCGCCATGGCCGGCGAACGAACCATTCTGATCGCCTCGCACCGCCTTTCCGCCATCCGCTTCGCCGACAGCATAATTGCGCTGGAGAACGGGCGGATAGCAGAAAGCGGCACGCACCGGGAGCTGATGGAAAACAATCGCTACTACGCCAGGACTTACCGCCTGCAGGAAATCGTAGAGGACCGGTATGCAAACTGACATCGGCTACTTCGAGGAGGGACAGCTCGGAAAAACCTACGACGTAAAACTTCTAAAGCGTATGGTTCCCTTCATCCGCCCGTTCACCAAAACGATCTTTTGGTCTGTGATGCTGGTAGTGTGCATCACCCTGCTCGACCTTGCGCTGCCGTATGCAACCAAAGTGGCCATCGACCGCTATATCGTTCCAAAAGCCGAAACAGCGGCCGAAAATTCCTCCGCCGGACCGAAGACGAATACCCGCTGGATCACAGCCGACCTTGATCGGGCCGATGTTCGCGCCGTGGTCGGCAATCACCCCGATCTTTTCGAGCTCAAAGGCTCACAAGCGCTCATAAAGTTGGCCGATCTCGAACGCCTGGACAAACGGGAGATCGCCGTCATCCGTCAAAATGATATCAGAGGCCTGGGGTATATCTCCGCACTCTTTCTGGCCGTCATCGTCCTTGACTTCATTTTTAATTTCTTTCAGAAACTGATCATGCAGTATACCGGCCAGATGATCATGCACAACCTGCGGATGCGCCTGTTCACGCACATCCAGAGCCTCTCGATGGCGTTTTTCACCCGCAACCCGGTCGGCCGGCTGGTCACCCGCGTCACCAACGACGTGCAGAACATGGACGAATTGTTCACATCGGTGATCACCTTTATCTTCAAGGACCTGTTTCTATTGTTCGGTATCGGGGTGGTTCTGATAGTCCTTAACTGGAAGCTGGCCCTGGCGACCTTCGCGGTGATGCCGATCGTGTTTGTGGCCACCGCGATTTTCTCCGTCAAGGCGCGGGACATTTTCAGGATCCTGCGCATCAAGATCGCCGAAATCAACACGCGCTTTGCCGAAACCATCGGTGGTATCAAGGTCATTCAACTCTTCCGCAACGAGACTGACAATTACCGGCAATTTGAAAAACTGAACCACGAAAACTACTTGGCCGGGATGCGCCAGATCCGCGTTCTGGGCCTTTTTCTGCCGGCCGTCGAAGTCCTGGGTGTTCTGGCCACGGCCATCGTCATCTATTACGGTGGTGGTGAGACGCTGGCGGGTACACTGAGTCTCGGCTCTCTGGTGGCGTTTATATCCTACATGAAAATGTTCTTCCGGCCTATTCGAGACCTGGCCGAAAAATACAACATCCTTCAAAATGCAATGGCCTCGGCCGAACGCATCTTTCTGATCCTGGACAGCCGGAGCCGTCTGCCGCTTCCGGCCCCCGACGACCGGGAGCATCAACTCGCGAAGATCGAGACAATAGACCTTGACAACGTGTTCTTCCATTACGTTGCCGACGAACCCGTGCTGCAGGCAATCGACTTGACCATAAACGCCGGTGAGACATTAGGCGTGGTCGGCCCCACCGGGTCCGGCAAGACAACGCTGGTCAACCTTCTGGCCCGCTTTTACGACCCGAGCAGCGGACAGGTGCGCCTCAACGGCAGAGATCTGCGTGGTTACGATCCGCAGGCCTTCCGTTCCAAGATGGCCCTCGTCATGCAAGACCCGTTTCTGTTTTCGGAAACGGTCAGAAAAAACATATTCCGGGCCGATGGGCACATGACCCCTGCCGAGATGGACACCATTCTTAAAATGTCCAACTGCGAGGCCGTGATCGACAGACTGCCAGACGGACCCGAAACGGTCCTCTCCGAAGGCGGCGCCTCGATTTCAAGCGGCGAGCGGCAGCTTATCTCGATCGCCCGGGCCTTTGCCCGCAACCCGCAACTGATCCTCTTCGACGAGGCCACCTCCTATATCGACACCGAGACCGAAATCAAGATCCAGGACGCCATGGAAAAACTGATGAGCGGGCGGACCTCGGTCATCGTAGCCCACCGTTTGTCGACGGTACGTCATGCCGACCGGATCATCGTGCTCAATCGCGGCCGCATCGTCGAAACCGGCAGCCACGAAGAACTGATGGACCGCAGGGGGTTTTACTATCACCTGCATCAGGTTCAAGTCTGAGGGGTCATTTCCTCTCTCCGAACGGGAGCCGAATCCCTTCCGTCAACGCCTCCGCCGGAAATCCCCACCGTCTGACCCGCCAATTTTTCGACCTCTCGACCAATCGTTACATATCGCTTGCCAAAACGAAAACGACATGTTATGCACTTTTCCTTGAAATATGGCAGGGCACTGAAAACCTTGAAAATTTATACAGAACGAAAGGAACCAGACTGGGCAAGTCTGGTTCGTGGTTGTGTTAACCCAAAACCAGAGAAGGAGGATAGATGGCTTACGATGCAGTAAAAATGGCTGACTGGCAGATATCCGAAGCGGCCGAGAAAAACATGCCGACACCGGATGAGTGGCGCGAAAAACTGGGTCTACAGGCAGAAGAAATGCTGCCGATGGGGCGGCTGGCCAAACTCGATTTTTTGAAGATCATCGACCGACTTAAAGACAAACCGGATGGCAAGTACATCGAGGTGACCGCCATCACGCCGACTCCCCTGGGGGAAGGGAAAAGCACCACCTCCTGCGGCCTGATGGAAGGCCTGGGCAAACGTGGCGTCAATGTTGGCGGTGCCTTGCGCCAGCCGTCCGGCGGACCGACCATGAACGTCAAGGGCACTGCTGCAGGTGGCGGCAATTCCCTGCTGATCCCCATGACCGAATTCTCCCTGGGCTTGACCGGCGACATCAACGACATCATGAACGCCCACAACCTGGCCATGGTGGCGCTGACCTCCCGCATGCAGCACGAGCGCAACTACAACGACGAACAGCTCCAGCGCCTGACCGGCATGCGGCGGCTCGACATCGATCCCACCCGGGTGGAGATGGGCTGGATTATGGACTTCTGTGCCCAGGCCCTGCGTAACATCGTTATCGGCCTCGGCGGACGGTTCGACGGTTTCACCATGCAGTCCAAATTCGGCATCGCGGTCGGTTCCGAGTGTATGGCGATTCTGGCGGTCATCCGCGACCTAGCCGACCTGAAGGAGCGTCTCAACAACATCACCGTGGCCTTCGACAAGAGCGGCAAACCGGTCACCACCGGCGACCTGGAAGTCGGCAACGCCATGACCGCCTTCATGCGCAACACCATCAACCCCACCTTGATGTGTACGGCCGAGTACAACCCCTGTATGGTCCACGCCGGACCGTTTGCCAACATCGCCGTGGGGCAGTCCTCCATCATCGCCGACCGTGTCGGCTTAAAGCTCTTCGACTACCACGTTACCGAGTCCGGCTTCGCGGCCGACATCGGCTTCGAGAAGTTCTGGAACGTCAAGTGCCGCTTCAGCGGCCTCAAACCCCACGTGTCGGTTCTGACCTCCACCATCCGCGCTCTCAAAATGCACGGCGGCGGGCCGAAGGTCGTACCCGGCATCGCCATGCCCGAGGAATACCAGAAGGAAAACCTGGAGTTGGTGGAAAAGGGCTGCGAGAACATGGTTCACCTGATCGGCGTCATCCGCAAGTCCGGCATCAACCCGGTGGTCTGCATCAATCGTTTCTACACCGACACCGACGCCGAGTGCGCCGTCGTGCGCAAGGCCGCCGAAGCCGCCGGTGCCCGCTGCGCCGAATCGAAACACTGGGAAAAGGGCGGTGACGGGGCGCTCGAGTTCGCCGATGCGGTTATCGACGCCTGCAACGAGAAGAGCGACTTCAAGTTCCTCTATCCGCTAGAAATGAAACTGCGTGACCGCGTCGCCAAGATCGCCAAGGAAGTGTACGGTGCCGACGGCGTGTCCTGGTCTCCCGAGGCCGAAGCCAAAGCCAAGATGCTGGAAAGTGACCCCAAGTACGCCGATTTCGCCACCATGATGGTCAAGAGTCACCTGAGTCTCAGCCACGACCCGACGATCAAGGGCGTGCCCAAGGGCTGGACCCTGCCGATCCGCGACGTGCTGATTTACTCCGGCGCCAAGTTCCTGTGCCCCTGTGCCGGCACCATCAGCCTGATGCCGGGGACCGGCTCGAACCCGGCTTTCCGACGGGTAGACGTGGATGTAAAGACCGGTAAGGTTTCCGGCTTGTTCTAACCAAAACAAAACTAAAAATTAATTAAAATAAAAAAGCCCGGGGTCATTCCCCCGGGCTTTTTTCATTCCCACAGAAAAGAAAACCTATCGTGAATTTTAGCCCAAAAACAAGGTGGACGCCTCCGCCCGAATATGCCGGTTGCGAAAGACGGCTGAAACTCGCCGCCAACGGTCTCTGAGCCCGGACCAGGCCCGTCTTCGAATAAAGGGTATGGATTTACCCCGAGGTTGTATTTTCCACAAGTATCGGCATTGGGTCCGGTCTAAGACCCCGTAAGCGACTCAGACAGTCAGCCGCTATTCTCAACCGGCTATCCGGGCTCCGGCGCGTCATTTTCATGCACCGTGACGGTCCGAAGGGCCATGAGTGTTTAGTTCGAAGACGGTTTCGTAAAAAGGCCAAAGTCAAGGCGCGCGAATTTCGGGGTCGCGAGGCGTACTTTTCGTACGCCGCAGTGACAGCGAAATGAAGCGCAACGCTGAAATTGGCCTTTTTACGGAACCGTCAGCGCTCGTCTAGAGGGACATAGTCGGTCTTCTTCGGCCCGGTGTAGATCTGACGGGGACGGCAAAGCTTCCAGTTGGGGTCGTCCATGCTCTCCTTCCACTGGGCGATCCAGCCTGGAAGGCGGCCAATGGCAAACATGACCGTGAACATGTTGGTCGGAATGCCCATGGCCCGCAGGACGATGCCGCTATAAAAGTCGACGTTCGGATAAAGGTTGTTTTCAACGAAGAATGCGTCTTGCAGGGCCACCTCTTCCAGCTTCATGGCGATATCGAGCAGCGGATCGTGCCGCTTGAGATTTTGGAGAACGCGGTGACACATCTCCTTCATGATTTTGGCTCGCGGATCGTAGGCCTTGTAGACCCTGTGGCCGAACCCCATGAGTCTGAAGGGATCGTTTTTGTCCTTGGCCCGTTTGATGAAAGGCATGATGCTGCCGCCGCTCCTCTGGATATCGGTCAGCATCTCGATGACCGCCTGATTGGCGCCGCCGTGAAGCGGCCCCCACAGGGCGGCGATGCCCGCCGATATGGCCGCGTAGAGGTTCACCCGGCCGCTGCCCACCACTCGCACGGCCGAGGTGGAGCAGTTCTGTTCATGGTCGGCGTGTAGAATCCAGAAGACATTGAGGGCCTCGACCAGTTCGCTATCAAGCCGGTAAGGCTTGACCGGCGTGTCGAACATCATATTGAGAAAATTGGCGCAGTAGGTCAGGTCCGATCGCGGATAGACCATCTTGTGTCCGCGGGAGATCTTGTACGACATGGCGGCCATGGTACGGGCCTTCGACAGCAACCGGGTCATGGTAATATTGATCTCTTCCTCCACACTCTGCAATTCGGGATAAAAACTCCGCAAGGCGTTGACCATCGATGACAGAATCCCCATCGGGTGTGAAGCCCGCGGGTATTTTTCATAAAACGACCGCATGTCCTCGTGGACCAGCGAATTGTCGTTGAGCAGGACCGAAAAGCGGTTCAATTGCGTGCGGTTGGGCAGCGTGCCGTTGATCAGCAGGTACGCGGTTTCGATGAAGGTCGAGTGTTCGGCCAGCTCCTCGACCGGTATACCACGGTAGCGCAGAATCCCGTTTTCACCGTCCATGTAGGTAATGGCGCTGTAGCAACTGCCGGTGTTGGCGTACCCATAGTCGAGCGTGATCAGACCGGTATCCCTGCGCAATCTCGATATGTCGATGGCCTTTTCACCCTCGGAGCCGACGACGAGAGGCAGTTCGACGGTTTTGCCGCCGTAAGTCAATGTAACGTGTTCGCCCATTTTCCTTCCTCTCCTCCTATAGGCTTTACGATAAAGGTTTGGGACTGTGTTATCGGTCGTCGGCGTATTACAATACAGCCTCCTCCCTCTGGCCTTGTCAAAACCTTTATCTTATAGCCTCTATTTCTCTTCCTTCGGTCCGACGCTTTCGGAACCGATGTTTCCTCGAAACGGCAAACCCATGCTTTTTACTTCAAATAGCGGGAATAGCAAGCAAATTTTTTTCAGTCGATAAATGCCAAGCTGATTCAGGTATTTACAGACGAGATCGAGTGCATTAAATTAAATATACACTTTAAGGACCGGGAGGCTGCTATGTCGTACAAAGAAAACCTGCTCAAAAAAATCGAAATCGATCGGTTGGTCAACCGGGTCATCACCTCCATCGGTTCACCGGACAGCGGTCGCAAGCTCGACAAGGAGGCCATGCGCCGCCTGCTCGACATGGCGGGCTACACCCACCGGCATGAACGCGACCTCGATTTGTATCTTGAGAACGACGACACGGCAAAAGGCCTCATTCTGGTATTGGACAACGACCTGACAATCTACGATACCACCGTCGAGGATGTGATCATCCGCAAGAGCCCCGTTCTCAAGGAGATGGTCAGCATCCGCAACATCATCAAGATCCTCAACGACAAAGACGTGGTGGTGAGCCGCAAAGAGGCATCGGTCCTGCACGTGCGGGAAGCTTGCGTCAAGCAGCTCGACCTCTCGCACACGGCAGAAGACATCGGCGACATTGCCATCGAAGGCAAGGCCTCCCTGGAGAGCCGCTATGCCGACGGCGTGGTCGAGGTGCTGGCCATGTTCGCCGAGATGCTCGGCTACCAGCCACCGCCCAAGGTCTTTGACGCACGCCACCACGACATAATGGGGGCGCTCACGGAAAAAGCCGGCGGGGACACCCGCTTCGGCCCGGCCGTGATTTACGGCATGGCCCACAGCGAGATAAAGTTAATCGACCGGCAGCTGTCGAGTCTCAACAAAGAAGATCTCGAGTATTTCCAGGGGGTCGTTAAAGGCGAGACGAAAGCCGCCGCAGAGGGCGCCGACGTTTTCGAGTTTCTCAAGCAGTCGGTACTGAAAAAAGAAACGGCATCCGAACCGATCGACTGATGGAATCGATGGGATGGCGTTTTCGAGGCATCCCGAACTGGCATCGGCCGGACACCCGGCTTTCTCAAGGCGACGTCTTGCCTTCAGCCGCCGGCTTTCTACCGATGTTCATCAGTTTTATCGGACCTTTGACGGTGTTCTCCATAATGTTCTTCAGTTCGTAGGAAACGGCTGACGGTGCTAACGCTTGGATGCGAACATTATCCAGCGTCCCTTTGACACCGAGCGGTATGGTGTTGAGACCCTGAAGAACGCCGCCGACCATTGGGAGTTTATCCAAGACACGACCCAAGGTGACCTGCAGCGTCACCAGCAGGTTCAGATCCAACCGACCGGTGAGCAAGTCCTGTTCACCGGCACCGGTGAGCGCCATCGAGGGGCCATCCAGAAT
>JARFQH010000259.1 GCA_029287875.1 Desulfobacteraceae bacterium
AAGCCGGGGCACGGTTCTTCATCACACCCCCGCTGTTCGACACTGCCGCCATTGAACCGTTTCTGAAACGGATCAAACAGCCGGAAATCGTCATCATTCCCACCGTCCTGCTGCTCAAGTCTCTGGGCATGGCCCGTTACATCTCGCGCAACATGCCGCACATCTACATTCCGGATGCCGTCATCGAACGGCTTCAGCGGTCTCCGGACAAGGTGCGTGAGTGTCTTCAAATAGCCTCTGAAATGGTTGTCACCTTGAAAAAGGAAGGATTCAGAGGCGCTTTTCTGTCAACCATCGGATGGGAGCACAAGCTCCCGGAGATCATCGAAGGGATTTAGGGAGAAAAAAAATGGGATTGAATCTGAACGAGGAAAAAAAAGGCGCTCCAGAGGGCGGTAATTCCGATCCCATCGGCGCGGTAATGGTTGTCGGCGCCGGGATTGCCGGTATGCAGTCGGCCCTTGACCTTGCCAATTCGGGCTACTACGTCTATCTGGTCGAAAAATCATCCGCCATCGGCGGTCTGATGTCGCAGCTCGACAAGACCTTTCCCACCAACGACTGCGCCATGTGAATCATCTCTCCCAAACTGGTCGAGGTCGGCCGGCATCTGAACATCGAGCTTTTGACAAACACCGAACTTTTCGGGCTCGACGGGGAACCGGGGCACTTCAAAGCTCGCGTACGCCAGCAGCCCCGCTTCGTCGATCTGGACAAGTGCACCAGCTGCGGTGAGTGCGCCAAAGTCTGCCCGATCGAAGTTTCGAGCGAATACGACGAAGGGCTTTCGAAACGGAGGGCTGCCTACAAAAAGTACGCCCAGGCCATCCCGGGCGGCTATGCCATCACAAAACGGGGCACCGCCCCGTGCCGGGCGACCTGCCCGGCGCACGTGAGCGTTCAGGGGTACATCGCCCTGATCACCGCCGGCAAATACCGCGAGGCGGTCGAACTCTTTAAAAAAGACCACCCTTTTCCGGGAGTTTGCGGCCGGGTCTGCCACCATCCCTGCGAGGGTGCCTGTACCCGCACAGAAGTGGACGAGCCGTTGGCCATCATGAACCTGCACCGGTTCCTGGCTGACTGGGACCGTCAAACGGATCAACCGTTCACGCCGAAGAAAAAAGAGATCCGTCCTGAGAAGGTGGCCATCATCGGGGCCGGTCCGGCGGGTCTGACCTGCGCCTACTTTCTCGCCATCGAAGGCTATGCGGTCACCGTTTTCGAGAAACTGCCGGTTCTGGGCGGCATGTTGTCGGTGGGAATACCCGCTTATCGTCTGCCGCGCGATATCATCGAAGCTGAAATTCAGGTTGTCCGCGACTTGGGTGTGCAGTTCAAGACCGGCGTGGAGATCGGCAAGGACTTTACCGTCGGCCAACTTCGCGAGCAGGGTTTCAATGCCTTTTTCCTCGGGATCGGCTCTCAGGAGTGCAAGGTGTTGGGTATCGAGGGAGAAGACTTTGAAGGCGTCTACCCGGGGCTCGAATTCCTCAAGCAGGTCAACCTAGGGAACCGGGTCAAACTGGGCGACCGGGTGGCGGTGATCGGCGGCGGTAACGTGGCCATGGATGCGGTTCGCACGGCTCGGCGCACCGGCAGTTCAAAGCCCTTTATCATATACCGGCGCAGCCTGGAAGAGATGCCGGCCAACATCGAGGAGATCGAGGAGTGCCGCGATGAAGGCATCGAGATCATGACGCTCACCAACCCGTTGCAGGTGATCGCCGAGGCTGGCCGTGTCAAGGCGGTCGAATGCCAGCGTATGCATCTGGGCGAGCCGGACGAGAGTGGCCGGCGCCGCCCCGTGCCGGTCCCAGACAGCGCGTTTACCATTGAAGTGGATGCGGTTATACCGGCTATCGGGCAGGAATCGGACTGGGCCTGCCTGACGGATGAATGTGCGTGCACGCTGAGCGACTGGGGCACGATCCAGGTCGACCCGGTGACGTTGCAGTCCAGCGACCCCGACATTTTCGCCGGCGGTGACGCGGTCACCGGCCCCCGCACGGTGGTCGAGGCGATCGGGGCCGGTAAAGAGGCCGCGATGTCGATCGATCGCTTCCTGCAGGGCCGGGATCTACACGAAGGACGGCCGGTCCGGTGGGAAGGCATCAAAGACGTGCCAACGGAAGGTTGTGAACACCTGCCGCGGGTGGCTATGACCCATGCCCCGGCATCGCAGCGCATTCAAAACTTCAACGAAGTCCAACTCGGTTACGATGAAATTGGTTCGCGTCGGGAAGCCAAGCGGTGCCTGGAGTGCGGTGTCTGCTCCGAATGCTACCAGTGCGTGTCGGCCTGCCTGGCCGGCGCCGTGGACCACAGCCAAAAGGCGATCGAAAAAGAAATCGAGATCGGCTCTCTGGTCCTTTGCCCCGGCAGCGAACCTTTCGATCCTTCCGGCCTGGAGGCTTTTTACCATTACAACAGCAGTCCCAACGTGTTGACCAGTCTGGAATTCGAGCGGCTCCTGAGCGCCTCGGGCCCCACGATGGGCCACCTCGTGCGTCCCTCCGACGAAAAGGAGCCGAAGAGAATCGCCTGGCTGCAGTGCGTCGGTTCGCGCGACAGCAACCGCTGCGGCAACGGCTATTGCTCATCGGTCTGCTGCATGTACGCCATCAAGGACGCCATGATCGCCAAGGAGCACGCCCACGGCGAACTGGACTGCGCGATTTTCAACATGGACATCCGCACCTTCGGCAAAGATTATGAAAAGTACTATCAGCGCGCAAAAGAAAAGGTCGGGGTCAGGTTCGTCAAGGCCCGCATCCACACCGTCGATGAGGTCGGCGAAAACCGGGATCTACGCATTCGCTACGCGGATGAAAGCGGCACGATTCAAGAAGAGTTTTTTGACATCGTGGTGCTGTCCGTTGGGCTTCAGGTTCCGGAATCCACGGCGGAGCTGGCCCGTCGTCTCGATGTCGGCCTCGACAAATACAGGTTTGCCATCACCCAGCCGTTTACACCGGTGGAAACCTCCCGTCCGGGTGTTTACGCCTGCGGCGTTTTGCAGGAGCCAAAAGACATCCCCAGTTCGGTGACCGAAGCCAGCGCCGCCGCGTGTCTGGCCGGCGGTCAGCTGGCTGCGGCCAGAAATACACTGGGCAAGAGTGTCGAACTTCCCGAAGAAATCGATGTGACCGAACAGGCGCCGCGTGTCGGCGTCTTCGTTTGCAACTGCGGCGTCAACATCGCCGGTGTCGTCGACGTCAAGGCGGTTGAAGAGTACTCCCGGAGTTTGCCCAATGTGGTGTATGCCGGCCAGAACCTGTTTACCTGCAGCCAGGACTCCCAGGAGCAGATGAAGGCACTGATCAAGGAGCACCGCCTCAACCGGGTGGTGGTGGCGGCCTGCACACCGAAAACCCATGAGGGCATCTTCATGGACACCCTCGAGGGGACCGGCCTGAACAAATACCTGCTGGAGATGGCCAACATCCGCAACCAGGATTCCTGGGTTCATTCGGACAATCCCCAGGAAGCCACCGCCAAGGCGAGGGATCTGGTTCAAATGGCCGTTGCGCGGGCGGAATCGCTTCACCCGTTGCGGGAAAAGGTGATTCCCGTAAACGAGCGGGCGCTGGTTGTCGGCGGCGGCGTGGCCGGTATGAATGCCGCCCTGGGCCTTGCCGATCAGGGCTACGAGGTGGTCCTGATCGAAAAGGAGGAACAGTTGGGCGGTATGGCTAACCGCCTGACTTTCACCATCGAAGGCGCAGACGTCCAGGCCTATCTCGAGGAGCTGATCCAGAGGGTTAATGCCCATCCTAAGATCCAGGTGCTCACCCGCTCCTTGATCGTCGGGTTCACCGGATTCAAAGGCAATTTTACCACTGAGGTGCTGGCCGGACCCGGCATGTATGAGCGCAAGATCAATCACGGCGTTGTCATCATCGCTACGGGCGCCAACGAATACCGGCCCAAAGAATATCTCTACGCTCAGAGCGACGGCGTCCTGACCCAGGTGGAACTGGCCCAGCGATTGAAAGAAAAGGGGGCTGCTGACCTGAACCAGGTGGTGATGATCCAGTGCATAGGATCGCGAAACGAGGAGAACCCCAACTGTTCCCGAATCTGCTGCCAGAGTGCCGTGAAGAATGCATTGAAGATCAAGATCCTTAATCCGGATGCACAGGTATTCATCCTCTACCGGGATATCAGAACCTACGGCCTGCTGGAAGATTACTACAAAGAGGCGCGTGATAAAGGCGTGCTTTTCTTCCGGTTTGATCCGGACGATCCGCCGGCGGCAGAACCTTTCGACGGCGGTGTGCGGGTCACGTTCAAGGATCATATCCTCGGGCGCGATCTTCAGGTCGAAGCCGATCTGCTGGCACTCAGTGCCGGAATGGTGGCCGCGGACACCGAAGAACTCGCCTCGATCGTCAAACTGGCCCGGACCGCAGAAGGCCATTTCATGGAAGCGCACGTCAAGTTGCGTCCGGTGGACATGGCCACCGAAGGGATATTTGTCTGTGGAACCGCCCACAGTCCGAAACTGCTCTCCGAGTCGATTGCTCAGGCCTATGCTGCGGCCTCTCGGGCGACAACTTTCCTGTCACAAAAGCAGTTGACCCTCTCGGCGGTTATCGCTCAGGTAGACGCCGATTTGTGCGCTTCCTGCCTCATCTGCGTTCGTTCCTGTCCCTACGGCGTGCCGAAAATAAATGCCGATGGCGTCAGTCAGATAGACGAGGCACTTTGTCACGGTTGCGGCATTTGTGCGGCGGAATGCCCGGCGAAAGCCATTCAACTGAACTGGTACGAGGACGACCAAATTCTTTGCAAAATCGATTCATTGCTGGAGGGTGTTTTATGAATCAGGACTTTGAACCGATTATCATTTCGTTTTGCTGTAATTTCTGAGGGTACACGGCCGCGGACCTGGCAGGTTCGATGCGACTGAGTTACCCTACGACGATTAAAATCATCCGCGTTCCCTGCACCGGCAAGGTCGACACCCTTCACATCATGCGGGCGTTCGAAAAGGGTGCCGACGGGGTCTATGTGGTTGGATGTCGTGAAGGTGATTGCCATTACAATAGCGGCAATTTCAGAGCCAAAAAGCGGGTGGAACAAGCCAAGGAGCTCCTCGATGCCATCGGCATCGGAGGAAACCGGGTTCGGATGTGCAACTTGTCCTCCAGTGACGGGCCGTTATTCGTAAAGTATGCCGAGGAAATGCATGAGCGAATTTGCGCGGCCGGCCCGAATCCGATCAAGCTGGCTGTCAAAAATCGGTCCACCGCCGAAGCCGGTTCAAAGCTTGCAGCACCCAGTTGAGCTCCCAATGCACCGCGTTGTCAGCTATAAGAATTAAATATACACGGTCATGGAACCGGAAAAAGGAGGACATATCTGATGATTGTCGCCGATAAAAAACCGATAGAAGAGATCATTGATACCGTTAAAGACTTCCGGAATATTCTCATCCTGGGCTGTAACGAGTGCGTTACGGTCTGTGAAGCCGGGGGGAAAAAAGAAGTCGGACTTCTGGCCTCCGCTCTGCGGATGTACTTTCTCCAGCAGGGCCATGAGGTGAATATCGGAGAGCGCACCCTGGAAAGACAATGTGATCACGAATATCTGGAAGAAATTCGTGACAGTATCGATCATTACGATGCGGTGGTGTCGATTGCCTGCGGGGTAGGCGTCCAGTTCACCGCCGAGAAATACCACTCCAAACCGGTTTACCCGGGGGTCAATACCCTTTTCATGGGCGCCAACGAGGCGCGCGGCGTGTGGACCGAACGCTGTCAGGGCTGCGGGCAATGCATCTTGGCCGTCACGGGCAGCATCTGTCCGGTATCCCGGTGCGCCAAGCGCATTCTGAATGGGCCGTGTGGCGGGTCGACTGAGGGTAAGTGTGAAATCAACAAAGACGTCGATTGTGCCTGGCAGCTGATCATCGATCGGCTCAAAGCTCTGGGTCGGCTGGAAGAATACGAAGCGATCTGCCCGCTGAAAGACTGGTCAAGCGATCGGGCGGGTGGACCGCGAAAAGTGGTCAGGGAGGATTTGAAGCTATGAACGTAAATACACCGAGCAAACTGGAGAAGATGCTGGCTGCCGGAAACCTCGCCGTCACTTCTGAATGCGGACCGCCCCGCGGCAGTGATCCGGAAGTGATTGTCGAGAAGGCGAAGCTGTTGAAAAATCATGTCGATGCCATCAACGTGACGGATAACCAGACGTCCATGACACGCATGTGCAGCCTGGCGGCCTGCATCCGGCTCAAACTGCTGGGGCTGGAGCCGATTCTGCAGATGGTGACCCGGGATCGCAACCGCATTGCCATTCAGAGCGACATTCTCGGGGGGGCCTCTTTCGACATCCATAATATCCTCTGTCTGTCCGGGGATCACCAGAGTTTTGGAGACTGCTCTAAGGGACAGAATGTCCACGATATCGACTCGATGCAGCTGATCCAGACCGTTCGGCACATGCGTGACGAGGGCAAGTTCCTGGGTGGCGACGAGATCAAACGGCCGCCGCAGATGTTCGTCGGTGCGGCAGCCAATCCATTCGCCGATCCCTATGAAATCCGGGTGCCGCGGCTGGCCAAAAAAGTCGCCGCCGGCGCTGAATTCATCCAGACCCAGTGCATTTACAACCTCGATAAATTCGAAGACTGGATGAAAAAGGCCTGCGACCGGGGATTGCACGAAAAAGTTGCCATTCTGGCCGGTCTGACCCCGATGAAATCGGTCGGGATGGCACGGTATATGAAGAATCGGGTGCCGGGCATGGATGTGCCGGATGAGATCGTCAAGCGCCTGGCCGACACGCCCAAAGAAAAACAGGCCGAGGAGGGAATCAACATCTGTGTTGAAGCCATCGAGCGATTGAAGGACGTCAAAGGGGTTGCCGGATTTCATATCATGGCCATCGAGTGGGAGGAAAAGGTACCGGAAATCGTCGAGCGCGCCGGCCTCTTCCCGCGACCCAGCGTGAACTGAGAGGGGAGAAATTCACCGCAGAGCCGCGGGGGGCGCGGAGGAAAAAAACAATTCGGTTTTCTTCGCATCTCGGCGGTGAACAGTTAAATGCCAATCAACGTTTAACAATAAAGACCATAAGGAGGTAGACCATGACACTACAAAAGAGAATCCTGATCGTGGACGATGAACCCGATTTCGCTGCCATCGTACAGGGGAACTTGGAAAAAGAAGGCTTCGAAGTCGATGTGGCGTACAACGGCGTCGAAGGATTGGAAAAGGTCCAGTCAAATCCACCGGACGCCATTGTCCTGGACGTGATGATGCCCGAAAAGGACGGCTACGTGGTGTGCAAGGAACTCAAGGGGGACGACAAGTACTGCGATATTCCCATCATCCTGCTGACGGCGGTCGCTTCGCACGTCACCTCTACGCGTTACACTCACCGTGAAGGAATGTCGACCGAGGCGGACGACTACATCGCCAAACCAGCTTCGGCCGAAGAGATTACCAAAAGCCTGAAGCGATTGCTGAACGTCAGCTAGTGCTTGAACCCGACTTGCGCCGGTATGAACCCGGCGTCCGTCAAAATCGGGGCGGGTCGACCGGTTGAGCCGGCCTAACGGACCTAACGGGCTAAACCGGCTCAACGGGCTTAACCGATATAACTTTACTCCTGCGGAGGAACCGATGTCATCACCGGTAATCGTGCTCAAGAGAAAAGAAGGGTCCACATTCAAGGACGAGCTCATGGCCTTGCTGCCGGAAGGCGGCAACCTCAATGCGTGCCTGACCTGCGGTCTGTGTGCATCCGGCTGTCCGGCCACCGGACTGGAGGATATGGATCCCCGGAAATTTTTACGCCTGGCGGCTCTCGGCCTCGACGAAGAGGTGTTGAATTCAAATTGGGCCTGGATGTGCACCATGTGCCAGCGCTGCGTTTACGCCTGCCCAATGAAAATCGACATCCCCCAGCTGGTGTTCAATGTACGCAACCGCTGGCCCAAGGATCATCAGCCCAAGGGAATTCGAGGCTCCTGCGAGATGGCTTTCAAGCATAAAACCTGCAGTGCCATGGGGGCGTCCGAAGAAGACTTTCAGTTCGTGGTGGAGGACGTGCTGGAAGAATATCGCGAAACCCAGCCGGAATTCGCCCAAATGCAGGCGCCCCTCGACAAGGAGGGGGCCGAATTCTTTTTAAATCAAAACTCCCGCGAGCCGGTCACCGAGCCGGATGAAATGGTACCGCTGTGGAAGATCCTGCACCTGGTGGGTGCGGACTGGACATACGGCACCAAGGGTTGGGCGGCCGAAAACTACTGCTTGTTCTGTGCCGATCTGGAAAACTGGGAGAAGAATGTTCGGATCAAGGCCGAGGTGGTCGACCAACTCAAGAGCAGAGTTTGGCTCAACACCGAGTGAGGGCACGAATTCTTCTCGGTCCGGGTCGGACTGAAAAAATTCAACATCGAGCACAAGTTTGAAGTCAAGAGCATCATCGAATACTATGCCCAGTGGGTGCGCGAAGGAA
>JARFQH010000303.1 GCA_029287875.1 Desulfobacteraceae bacterium
GTTATGGGTTGCTGCATCCCAAGGTGATCGGTTCCAGGTTCAGGGTTCAATCTTCAGAGGGTATAACCTCTTAATATCATACAATTTGTCAACCAATGTTTTAACGAGCCGCTTGCATTCGTTGGATGAAGCATAGAATTCGATCCAATAGAAGAATGATCCTTTTGTGAACACCCAGTTATAAAACGTCAACCGGGAAGCGTGAATCCCGCCTGCGGGAAACCTCTCAACCCAGGTTCATCTTTGCAGCGTTCCGAGCAGCAGCTCCATATAGCGCCGGCTGCTGAAGGCGACCGCGTATTCGTGCACGGCCGTTTTCAATAGGGCCGTGTCCGGCGGCGCGGTCAGGGTTGATAGCATCGCCGCGGCCAGGGCATCCGGATCGCCTACCGGCACCAGTCGACCGATGGCACCGTCCTTGAGGATTTCGCGTGGGCCGCTGGGACAGTCGGTCGCCACGGCAGGGGTTCCCAGTGCCAGAGCCTCCGTGAGAACATTCGGAGATCCTTCCCAGATTGACGAGAGAACAAAAAGAGAGGCCCGGCGGAGATACGCATAAGGGTTCGAGATAAACCCCGGTAGATCGATATCCCGATCGATCTTTAGTTCCCGGGCCAGTGACAACAATTTCTCCCGGTCATTGCCGTCACCCAGAATGATCAGACGACACGCACGAACCGCTTTGACTTTTGCAAAGGCCCGCACGAGGGTCGGAAAGTCCTTCTGACGCGTCAATCGCCCGGCTCCCAAGACGACGGGTATCGTCGTATCCTTGAACCACGGATGTGGGTTTGACGCGGCGGCCAGGCTGTAAATCCTGTTTGAAACAGCCGGATTGGCGATGACCGTTATTCTTTCGGGCGGCAATCCGGTGATCCGCATCAGGTCCTTTTTGACACCCTCGGAGACGGCTACGATTTCGTCCGCCTGTCGATAGAGAAGCCTGATGGGCAGGTACCACAAGACTTTTTTGACGCCTCCCTTACCTGCGATAGCTGCCGAAACATGGGTCCCCATGCGCACCGCCAAACGCGTGGAGGTCCTTGATAGCCGGCGTGCCAGGATGGCCACCTGGTTGGCGCGGTCCTTTGCCGCCAGCAGGGCATCCGGCCGTGCCCGCTGCAGGTAGCCGGTCAGTTCCGGCAGGCTGCCCCAGGTGTGATTGGCGTGCAGCTTGATGAGGTTCAGCCCCTGCGGTACCGTTTTCAGGTGTAGGCTGCTGGATTTGATCATCAGAAGGTCCACGTGGCAGCCGATACCGGCAAAGCCTTCGGCCAGGTTCAGCAGCATGCGTTCCACGCCCCCCTTACCGGAAAAAGAGGCGAAGATGGCGATTCGGGGTGCCGTGTCCACAGACGGGGTCATTTGTCCAGAATTTCCAGGGGGTCCAATTTAACCGGCGGTCTTTGGCCTATGCCGTCGATGAAGAAATGATGCCAGATCGCAAACTGCAGCAACGCCCACACCATCCGGCTGTTGGGCCCCGATGGACGGCAGGTCCGGATGAGCCGCGTGACCCCTTCGGGGCGAAACCAGGTCCGAATGGCCGCATTGCGAGGCAATACTTCCGCCAGAACGCTCAGGAAACGCCCCCTGATCCACTCTCCGATCGGCACATAGAATCCGCGCTTCGGACCAAAGAGATGGTCTTCTGGAAGGTACTGAGCCGCCCAGCGCTTGAGAAAAGCCTTGCCGTGTCTACCGCTTACTTTCAGGTGATCCGGCAGGCCCAGACCGAACTCTACCACCCGGTGGTCGAGAAACGGCACCCGACCTTCAAGGCTCCATCCCATGAGCATGCGGTCCAGTTTGACCAGGAGGTTGTCGGGCAGGGCTGTGATAAGATCGACATACTGCATCCGCTGCAAATTACTCCAGTCCGCAGGGGTTGCCTGCCAGGCATCGACAAAGGGGGTGCGTGCGGCGCTTAGGCAGTTGAGCAATTCCGGCTTCAAGAGGCGTTGCGGCCACCGGCCGCGCAACGTGCCCCGGGTGCGGAAACCACCGGATCCAGGGGCGATGATGCCCTTGATCCAGCGTTCCAGGATCGAGGAGCGGTAGCGACCATAGCCGGCAAAGACCTCATCGCCGCCTTCGCCCGAAAAGACGACTTTCAGCTCTTTTGCGGCGGCTTCCGCCAGAATGGCCGTGGGAAGGCTGGCATAATCCCGCATGAGTTCGTCGGCCGCCCAGACGGTGTAGGGCAGGCTGTGGAAGATCGCTTCGGCGTCTGGCCGGATGGCGGTATGCCGGCTGCCGAAATGCATGGCGAGCCGTTCCGCCTGTGGCAGTTCGTCGGCCAGGCGGGTGTCGCAAAATCCAACTGAAAAGGTGCGGATCGGTTCATCTTTGTAGCGGCTGAGCAGGGCAAGGAGAATCGAGGAGTCCACTCCGCCGGACAGAAACAGACCGAAGGGCACATCCGAACGCATGTGCTGCCGCATCACCGTTTCCATCAGTTGGTCGAATGCGTCCCGGGCTTCCTGAAAATCCATCGTCACAGGTTTGATCTCAAGGGGAGACCAGTAGCGCCAGCGTTCACGCACTTGTCCCTGCTCGATGCAGACCGCTTCGCCCGGCAGAAGGCGTTCATACCCTTTGAGCAGGGTGGTGCGTCCGGAGCTGAACTGGTTCTGGAGGTATTCGATCAAGCCGTTCGGATCGATCTGGGGGGGGGCGGAATCCAGATACCGCAGGGCCTTGATTTCGGACGCAAAGGCCACACCTTCTGCCAGATGTGCCAGAAAAAGCGGTTTGATGCCGAGACGATCGCGTGCCAGGATGAGGCGCCGGTCCGTTTTGTCGTAGAGAGCAAACGCGAACATTCCGTGCAGAACCCGCAGAAAATCTTTCCCGTATTGCACATAGGCATGCAGGATGACTTCCGAGTCGGAGCGGGTGGCAAAGTGATGTCCCCTCTTTGCGAGATCGCGGCGTAATTCAATAAAATTGTAGATTTCTCCGTTGGCGATCAGGATCAGCTCTTTGTTGCGGGCGAACAAGGGCTGGTCGCCGCCGCTCAAGTCGATTATCGACAGCCGTGTATGGGCCATCCCGAACGATCCGTCCACGAAGCTGTCGCTGTTGTCAGGACCGCGGTGGGTGAGCGTCTGCGCTGCCCCATCGAGTTTTATCGGGTCGATGGTCCCTTTTTCCAGATACAGACCGGTGATGCCGCACATAATCGCTGTTCTTTCTTCGTTCGCTGCGCGTCGAAAGATTCTATCGCGGCGAGGGACTTATTCTCCGGATTTTACTTTAAATTTTTAAGCACCGTGTGACGTGTCGATGGAAATGGCAAGACTATCCACGCCCGTTCTGGCAACAAACTCTTCAACTTCTTCCGGTTTTGTATAATGCGGAAAAAGCTGCATCTAAATAGAGAATTGTTCGCTTAACCGTCTATCTCGTCACTTCTAAAGAAGTAAGATAATCCTGCGGCGAGAATAATAGAAAAATCCTTAGCGATTCCGAAGGTTGACTCAGCTTATCCAGTCCAAGGGGTTTTCATCTGTCGTCGGTTTTACGCCCGGCTGTTCGATAAACAATCGATGCCATATAGCAAATTGCATTAAGCCAAAAATTTCACGGGAAGCATTACCTTTCCTATGTTGCGCTTGAAATAGCGCTGGAAACTCACGCGTGTCAAACCAATTATTGATTTCTTTGTTTTGAGTCAATTTTTGTTCAAGGCGGTCGAGAAATTTGCCGCGGAGCCACTGACGTACAGGTACAAAAAACCCGCGTTTTTTCTTGAAGAGATAATCTTTGGGAAGGTAGCGTTCTGCCCAGCGGCGCAGAAAGATTTTCGGACTGCTCCGGCTCACTTTCAGACGATCCGGCAGCGACATACCAAATTCCACGATGCGATGGTCAAGAAAAGGGACGCGCCCTTCCAGTGCAAAGCTCATCATTGTGCGATCGACCTTGACGAGCAGGTTATCGGGTAAGGCTGTGGTGATGTCCGTATACTGGCAACTTTGCAGATGAGTTCCAGAACCTGCAGCTTCCTTCCACGCTCGAATGAAAGGTTCCCTGAATTTACTGTTTAGTGCTTTCAGTTTTGGCGCCATCACGCGCTGGGAACGTGTTCTCCACCATTCACTGCGCGTACGGAAACCCCCGGATCCCGGAGAGAGGATAGACTTGGCCCAGCGCAGGAAAACAGGTTGGCGGTAGCGCCGATAACCGGCAAAAACCTCGTCGCCGCCTTCACCGACAAAGACCACCTTGAGTTCCTTGCTCGCAATTTCCGATAGCGCCGAGGTCGGGAAAGTGGCCGCATCTCGCATGAGCTCATCAACGGCCCACACCGCATGTGGAATGCGGCGGAAAAAATCCGATTTTCCGAGGCGCAGGGTCGTGTGTTGTGTCCCGAACATGCGAGCGATCTGTTCCGCATCATCTAATTCATCTTTTATCTGGGTGTTTTTATAGCCGACTGAAAATGTCTTTACCGGTTGCTTTTGGAGACTGCTGAGCATGGCGCACAGGATGGCAGAGTCGTTTCCGCCCGACAGGAATAATCCGAAAGGAACATCGGAGCGAATGTGTTCTTTCATGACTTGGTCAAAGAGCGCCTGGAATTCATCCTGAGCATCTTCGAAACACCGCCCTTGGGGTTTGACAGGACAAAGACGCCAATACTTCCGATGCGTGACATTCAGTATGCGATCAACCTCAATAATCTCACCGGGAGCCACGCGATGGACACAGGATATAATCGTTTCATTGCCGGTACTGAACCGACTGTTTAAAAAATGGGAGAGAGCTTTTGGGTTAACCTCCGGTTTTGATGGAAGGAGCGGGAGGATCGCCTTAAGCTCCGAGGCGAATAAGAATCGATCGGGCAGTGCGGCATAGAACAGCGGTTTGATCCCTAAGCGATCCCGCCCCAAGACCAGGCGTTGTCGCCTCCCGTCATATATGGCAAAGGCGAACATTCCGTTCAGGTGTTCGATAAAATTGTGGTGATCCATTACATAGGCCTGCAGAATCGTCTCGCTGTCAGAGCGGGTGGAAAACGCGCGGCCCGCCTTGCACAATTTTTCCTGCAGTTCGATGTAGTTGTAGATCTCGGAGTTAGCGACAATTGCCATGCGCCGGTTATCTGCTAGGATAGGTTGCTGGCCGCCCTCCAAGTCTATTATCGCAAGGCGCGTGTGTGCAAGCCCGAATGGCCCCTCTGTGAAAAAACCGGAACCATCAGGACCGCGGTGGCGAAGTTGATCCACCATTAACCGAAGAACTTCTTTGTTAGCTTTTTCTCCGCGTAAAATAATTCCAGCAATGCCGCACATTTCATCTCCGCCGACAGAAATAAGAATACGCTTCTACGTTACATAAACTGTTACCCATCCTTATGATCCGATAGGCGCCGCATCATCAAAAAGCAGACTTACCCTGATGAAATAGTTAGAGCCTGCCTGCTAGCTGTGTCACAATAATCCGAATTATGCGGCAAAAGCGTCCAAAAGGCTTTCCCGCACCCCCTGTTCCCCGCTCAATGCTTCCAACCGAGTACATCCCGGTAATGGTGGCGCAGCGTAAAAGCCGATGCGATATGAACATGCCAATACCGGGCATGATATGAGATTCTCCCACCAACCTTCTCCAATCGCATGATAATCCATTCGATTGACCGGCCCCTGATTGGTGCCCTTTGTCCAAAGCAAGGCGCAGAGCAGGATCTATCCGAAGTAAATCAGTGTCATTGCAATTTTCATAACCCGCAGCAATCTGATAAACCCTTTGCCGTATCATTTGCTCGAATGAATGCTTTTTATGAGATATAGACCTTGTGTCCTTCAATAATTTGCTACCGCTCTGGATGATATCAAACCTCTGATCGACTTCCCGCATCATAAGAA
>JARFQH010000343.1 GCA_029287875.1 Desulfobacteraceae bacterium
GCCGCAGGTGCCGCATCCCCCCAATGTAACAACCCGCTCTGCCCTCGACTTCCAGGAAAGGGCTGTGTTCCCTAAAAAATGCCGGTAGCCATTTATGCCTCCCTTGAGGTAGAATGCAGTCGGAATCCCGGCCTTCTTCAGGGCCGCATCGAACTTTTCGTACTGCTCACCGCTCTCGTTGAACAACACGAGGGTGCGATATGTGGGACTGTTTTGCTTGAAGAGCTTCAATAGGCTTTCAATGTTTTTCACGTGGACGGTTCCGGGAATCAGTTTTTTGGCTTCAGGGATTGGTTTTGGTGAGATGTCAAAAACTGTTATTTTTTCGTAATCCTTTTCATGAAAAAAAAGGTGCGCAGGGATTTCTCTGTATGTCCCGACCAGCAGTCGATCCCCCTCAAGCGGCCCGCCTTGACTTTGCCATGCCACCAACCCGCCGAAGAGAATCGACGGTTTGAAGCCGCTCAGTTGCAGACGCTTGCATTCAGACTCCAGGTCTCGCCACTCGCATCCGGCGCTCACCAGCGCGAAGGGCTGGGCCTTGAGGAAGACCTTGGTCTTGACGGCGTGAAGCGGGAGGTTGATGGACCCGGGTATCCGGAGGCGCTCGAATTCTTCCGGGCTGCGAACATCCACCAGGGTCATCCTTCGGTTCTGCCTGGTTTTGTTGAGAAGCTCAGTCGCAGTGACCGCTAACGAATAATCCGCCTCGATCGCTGAGCCCCCGATCAGCTCTTCCGATACCCCTAAAGTCGATGAGGCTTCAGCCGCCGCTAAACGTCCAGGGATAGCCAGCAGTAAAGTAGCCATAGCAATGATGAAGTATTGGGTCATCCTATGTTTTAACATAACTACCGGTTCCCGTTTCAGTTGCGCCGGTTCAGGGTTATGCTTCATTTTTTTCTTTCCCCGTGAGGCGAAAGGTGTAAACCATAACAACAACGCTCACAGCTTGACACTGCTTCCCCTCCCTCGACGGGAGGGGCAAGGGGAGGAAGGCTTGCTTGCTCTTTCCATCGAATGGAAAAATACTTTATTCGAGGTTGACCGGTACCTCGACGTCCGCTCCGGCCGGGACATTCACGACATCGCTCCAGACCTGGTCTGCGCCTTCATTCACGCGGAACTTGAAGGTGCGGCTGGGCAAGATGAATTCGGTCCTGCCGTCGGCTTCCGTGCTTTCCATCCAGCCGAGGTAAACGCCGCTTTCGCTGAAGAGATAGACTTTAGCGCTCTCTATTGGCGCCCCGGCCCGCAGGGCCTGAACGATCGCTTGGCCCTGGGGGATGGACACAGTGGTGCCGGCCTGCTGAAAGACATTCGACCAGAACTGGTTTCCGAAGGTGTCCACCCGTACCTGGTAGTCCTGATTCGGCAGGCTGAAGTGAACCTGTCCGTTGCCGTCAGTGACCGAGTGTTGCCCCAGATAGGCGCCGGCCGGGGTGAAGAGGTAGACTTTCAATCCCTCCAATGGTGCGGGGTTCAAATAGAGGCCTTCAACCGTGACCGTGACATCCTGCTGGCCGAGATAGAGGGTTCCCGCAGAGGTTGTGCCGGTGTTGTATTCTTCGCTCCAGAACTGGTAGCCCATATGGTCCACCCGAAACTTGACTACTCCTTCTACCAGATCGAAGAAAACCTGACCCAAATCATTTGTGGCCCCTTGAAGACCGAGATAGGTTCCGCTGCTGTTAAAGACGGTGCATTTGGCACCGGCGAGCGGCACGTCGGCACTCTTCTCCACGGCAAAGGCGAACGAGCCGCCGACGACGGAAATGACAATGGTATTGGCGTAGCCGGTCTCGATAACCTGCAGTCCGCTCCAGAATTGACTGCCCTGGTGGTCCACTCGAAAATTGTAGGAACCGGCCGGCAAGCGGAAGGTAACCTTCCCATCACTGTCGGTGGCCTGGCTTAGGCCCAGGTAGGTTCCAGCTTCAGAATAGACGTAGAGGATCTGGCCTTCCTGCGGGAAGCCGCCGCCGGTGACGGTGATGGCCGCATCGGCCATGGGAATCGCAACGCTCACGTTCTGCCAGTTGAAAAGACACGAGAAGTGTCGGTTGCCCAGATAGTCCACCCGCACCTTATAGTCCTTCTGCGGCAGATCAAAGACTGCCTTTCCGTCGGCATCGGTGGTCCGGCTGATTCCCAGATAACTGTCGGTGGGGCTGTACAGGTAGACCTTTAAGCCTGCAAGACCTTGGGCCGTATCCTGGAACAGGCCCGCGGCCGTGACCTCCACCTGATTATGAGCGATGGTCAGGATGGTGTCGGTATCGGAGGCCACTGCAATGTCTTGCTGCCAGAACTGATAGCCCAGGTAGTCGGCCCGCAGCCGATAATTGCCGCCCGGCACGTCGAAGAAGGCGACGCCGGCCGCGTCGGTTAACAAAGTCAAACCAAGATAGCGACCATCGGTGCTGTATAGGTAGACCGGCACTCCAGGCAAGGGCATAGCATCCCCCTCCTGCACCAAGGCCCGCAGCCGACCGCCCCCGGCAAGGATGGGTACTAAGTTGACCGACCCGCCGGTAATTTCCGCAAGGCCGCTCCAATACTGACTGTCGAGGATATCGGCCCGGAACGTATACTTGCGGCCCACCGGCAGGTCGAAGACCGCCTTACCGTCCGCATCGGTCTGACTGTAAAGCCCGAGGTAGGCCCCGCTCTCGGCAAACAGGTAGACGCGCACGCCTGCAGGCGGCCCATAACCTGTTTGCACCACTGCCTCGACCGCCTCATGCGGAATGTCGAGATCGATTGAAAACGTGTCGGGTACCGTCGCTGCCGCAGTCCAGAACTGGTCACCCAGATAGTCTATCCGGAACCGGTAGCTGCCGTCGGCCAGATCGAAGGCGACCCGGCCCTCGGCATCGGTTGACCCGTAGAGGCCGAGGTAGATGCCCTGGACACCGAAAACGTAACACTTCACCCCGCTTAGCGGCACGCCGCCGCCGCGAGAAACCGTAACCGTGAAGCTGCCCCCGCCGGTTGCGATGTCGACGGGGTTGACTTGGTGGGCGGTCAATAGCTTATCCCCGCTCCAATAGCGGTTACCCTGGTGATCGGCCCGGAAATTGTAGTCGCCCTCTGGTAAACGGAAGTGGACTTGGCCGTCGGCGGTGGTGATTTGATTGAGCCCCAGGTAGACGCCTGTGGTTGTGTACACGAAGACCGGCTTGCCGGCCAAAGGGAAGCCGCCGCCGCTTACGGTAATGTCGGCATCGGCCATGGCAATTGGGATCACCGGCTCCGCAAACAGGGTCGGATCGTCCCAGACAAACGCATCGCTCCAGTACTGCCGACTGAGATAGTCGACGCGCACTTTGTAAGGCTTCTGCGGCAAGTGATAGTTAACTCTTCCGCTGCTGTCCGTAGTTCTATGAAAGCCTTGATAGGCGCCGGCTTCGGTGAAGAGGTAGGCCCTGATTCCCTCAAGCGGGTCGACCGCGTCCTGATGGATGCCGTTGACGGTGACGGCCACATCCCGGTGGGGAATCTCGAAATCGACGGCAGTGTCGGTTGTGACCGCTGTATCATCGCTCCAGAACTGGTAACCGAGGTAATCGGCCCGCACCTTGTAAGTCCCGACCGGAACCTCGAATTCGACCGTGCCGTCGGATATAGTGGTCCGATATTGCCCAAGGTAACTGCCGGACTGATTGAAAAGGTAGAGCCTGACCCCCGACATGGGGGTTTCCGCTTTTTCCATCAGGGTAATCTGGTAGCCGCCGCCGCCGGCATCTAAGGCCAACTGGTTGACGCCGCCGGCGACGATGGTGTTCGAAAGGCTCCAGTACTGGCTGCCGAGAATATCGGTCCGGAAAGAATAGGCAATTCCGATGGGCAGGATAAAAGAGGCTTTTCCATGTTGATCGGTAATTTGATAAGTTCCCAGGTATCCGCCGCTGGCTGTAAAGAGGTAAACCTTGACACCTTCGGCCTCAGTACCGGCAAAGCGCACCGTCACCTCGGCGGACTCCTCATCTATGACAACGTCCGTCTGTAAGTCTTCCGGCAGCGAAAATGGACCAGACCAAAACCGGTTGCCCAGATAGTCTACCCGGAACTTGTAATCACCGGCCGTGAAATCGTCGGGATTGAAGACCGCCGTTCCGTCGGCATCGGTGGTGCCAGATTTACCGGTATACGATCCGGCAGTGGAAAAAACGTAGACCTTTACGCCGGAGAGCACCCTGCCCTTGTCGGTACCCACGTTGACCGCAAGACGACGGGGTTCGATGGCATAGGTCTCGGATAAAGCCGGACCGATATTGCCGGCGGCATCCACAGCCAGACATTTCAAGGTTGTGCTCGCCGCTACCTCGATCGGGGTGCTGTAGAGCGTTGCGGCCGTTGTCGGCTCGCTGCCGTCCAGGGTGCAGTAGATCACGGCGGCCTCGTCGGTCGAGAGCGTCACGCTCCGTGCAGTGGGATAGCTGCCGCCCGGGGGAGAAAGTGTGATCTCAGGTGGGGTGCGATCGATGGTCATCGGCACAGAATCATACACCGTCTTGCTGTTTTGCTCATCGGTGATCGTCGCATAGAGGTAGAAGGTGCCTTCAATAGCAGTGATGTCCCAGCTGTAGCTATCGGCCGCGCCGTCCGAATCTTCCGGCAGATTCTCGGCAATGAGAATACCGTCGGCACCCGCAGCGTCGTTGTCGTAGTAAAGGGCGATTCGCGCACTGCTGTCCGGATCGCTGTCATCCCATTGAATCAGCAGATTATCAGCGTTGGTCGCAACCGACTCGGCCGGCGAAAGGATGCTGATATTGGGCGCCTCGTTAGGGCCGGTGGTGTGCACGAAGAACGGGGAAGCGATCGTCCAATCGCCGAGTGCGCCGTGTTCGTCTTCGGCCCGCGCACGCCAGAAGTAGTGCGTGTTATCGGCCAGCTCGACCGGCACGCTCCAGCTGCCTGCAGTGGAAACTCCCTGGCAGAACAGATTCGCCAGGGCCTCGTCGATGTACACCTCAAACCGATAGGTGAGGCTGTCGCCGTCCGGATCGGTAATCGGATTGACAATGAGTTTGGGCGTCAGTTCGCCCACCCAGGCACGGTCGCCGGGGTTGTGCACCGTGGGGGCCGGCGGCGTTTCGTTGACCGCACTGACAAAAAAGACGCCCGTGGTCCAGGCGCTGTCGGCTTCGCCGTCGCCGACTCTGACTCGCCATAAATAGTGTGTGTTGTCGGTGAGACCCGCGACCGTCCAGACAGTGATGTCCCCCGCTCCGGCAGAAATCGCCTCGGAAGCCATCTTCAAAGGACTGTCGAAGGTTTCTGCGACGTCCAGCTCGAAGAAGTACGCGATGGCCGTGCTGTGGCTCACGTTGGCAACCGTGAGCTCGAGATCCGTCGCAGCAATTTCAGCACCCGCCTGGGGTGCGACAATCTCAGGGGCCGAGGGCGACGGATGAAATATGTCGACCGTAAAAGCGCCCACCTCGGTTTCGGACCGGACATCGAACTCATCGGAAGCTATCGCCCGCCAGAAGTAAGTCACACCGTCGGTAAGATCTGTTTCCAGGCGCCAGGAGGTGATGCCCGACGTACCGGCTGGGATGCCGGCCACCGAGGCCACAGGAATGGTCAGGTCGCTGACCGCATAGACCTCGAAGCCGTAAGTCAGAAAGCCCGGGTCCGGGTCTCGGCTGTTGGTCACTTCCAGCAAGGGACGAACGGTGTCGACCAACGCGCCGTCGCGTGGGTGGCTGATCAAAAACGCCCCGGGCGGCTCGTTGGCGCTGTTGACCACGAATGTGCCGTAAACCCAAAGGCTGAAGCTGTACCCGTCAGTGGCGCGCACACGCCAGTAATAGCGGAGGTTTTCGGCCAGTTCCACCGGCACCGTCCAACTCGTGGTTCCGGCCCCCTGCGAAACACCCTCTTCGCTCGCGACCGGCTCGCTGTAGCCCGGATCGGTGTATAGCTCGAACTGGTAAGTGAGGCTGTCCCCGTCCTCGTCGCTGCCGTTGACCACCACCAGTTGCGGCTGAAGGACCACCACCTCGGACCCGTCCACCGGTGACTCTATAACCGGCGTAGTGGGTGCATGATCGACGATGGCGGGATCGGAGCCGAGCAGAAACTCTTCAAGATCGGAAATACCGTCGCCGTCAAAGTCGCCGCTGCCATCGCGCGATAGGCTGCCGAACTTCTCCAACTCCCAGGTGTCGAGCAGGCCGTCGCCGTCGCTGTCAAGCACGGAGTTTATGATGAGCGCCGCATGCCGTGAGGCGGTCAGCGCGCCGTCTGTGGCCGTGAAGACCACCTCGTAGCGTCCGGCCTGACCCACGAAGGGCATCCAGCTGAAAACGGCCGTACCGTTCCCCTGTTCGGATAGAACCGCCCCGGCCGGCATCTGTTCGACCGCAAGTACCGGAACGGTGCCGTTAGGGTCATTGGCCGTAACAGTGAAAGCAAGACCCTGGCTCTCGACGCCGGTGCGGTCGGGAATGAAATCGATCACCGGCGGCTGGGGCAGAACCGTCGAGTCGTCCAGCATGAGGCTGTAAACACCGGTAGTGTTAACATCGAACAGATTGATGAAATGATCCCAGCCCTGACCGTTGCGGGTCTTGGAAAGCCAGATGTTTTCCTTCTTGATTGTCTTGCCGTCACTTCGAACGGCCTCTACGATCACCTTCTGCCCGCCGTTGCGGTCCGGCAGCTTGACGAACATGAGCCCTGCGGTCACCGGTGTGGTCAGGGCATAGCGCAGCCGCGAGCCAACCTGGTTGGCGAACGCGAGAGTGCTCGCGCCCGATTGATCCGAGACCTCCGTGTCGGCGCTGTCGGTTTCGTAAACCCGGTAAACGTCCTCGTCTAAGGCCAGAAAATCCCGCACGGTATCCCGGCCGGGCAGATCCACCAGCACGTCGCGCACCAGGGTGTGGGTGCGTGTGTTTTCCTGCTTGATCAGTGAGGTCAACTCTCCGCCCAATTCGTCTGAATGCGACACCCGGGCATCGAAGGAGATGAACTGACCCGAGAGGGTGCAGGTCATCATCCAGCGGGCTGTTGCCGCAGTTGCGGGATCGATATTGCCGAAGTCCACCAGCAGGCTGGTGGTTGCGGGACTGCCGTTGACTTCACTGCCATCGATGGCAAATCCGATCAAAAGCCCTTGAGTATTTTCGACGATCTTCGGCTGCGCCGAGTCAATCTTGAGGTTTCTAGCGGTACCGCTGCCGATGTTCTTGACCCGCACGCCCAGCGAAAAAGGCACCGGCAACTCGACTACCGGGGTAAAAGCGTCATCGCCGTAGACCTCCCGAGGCAGGAAGTAGTCGAGTGCCAGGTCGGGTAGCGGCTTGACAAAGATGTAATCCGGGGTCACCTCGGTAACGTTTTCTTCGCCGCCGATGGTGTAGGTGAGCTTGGCCCCCACGTAGTAAAGTTTGCCCTGCTGCAGGCCGTCGGAAGAGCCGGGGGCCGGTATGATCAGCCAGTGGATGTCAGCCGAGGTGCTAGGACCGATGCTGCCGGAGCCGTCTACGGCATCTATGTTCTCCATGGAATCACGCCGAATGAAAAAAAGTGCCTCGGTATTGCCCGTATCGGAACTGGCCGGCACCGGGGTGCCCTCCTCATCGGTAAACGACACCTCGATATCGATATTTTCGAGCGAAATATGGGAAAGGCCATTGTTGATGCGCATGTGAGCGTCGAAGGCCTGCCGTTCCAGGGTCAACTCCTGTTTGACCTCGATCTTGACCTGTGCGCACACGGTATCCACCGCCGCTGCGGCCGGCTGGGCCGATGGAAATAAGCCGAGGCCGGCCATAAAGGCCGCGCTGCATGACATAAAGAACCTGCGAGACTTCTTCCCAATGAAACTCTTCCCCATCTCTTTCCTCCGTGACCTTAAAGTCAGCAAAGTTCACGCTTCAGGAGCATATTCGGGCCGTCACGCCCTCGCCCGCCACCTCAAAGCGATCGAAATCAAAGCCGGATGCCTCGGGTAAGCGGCGGATAACCCGAAGGGCGACGTAATCGGCGGCCTGCTGCATGAAGACCCTTTTTTGAGGATCGCAGAGCCGCCAGCGGCCCTTGGCGTAAAATTCGGCCCAGTTGTGATACTGTGCCGGATCTAGTGCGGCGCTCTCCGGGCAATGGTAGCCGGCGATACCACGCGCCGGAACACCCGCTGCACGGCACAGGGCAACAAAGAGGTACATCAATTCCGTGCAGTCGCCCTGTTTCGCTTGCAAGGCCTGCCTGGCACCGTGGTTTTTTTTGACGTATCCAACGTAGCGGATGTTGCCTGTTATCCAGCGATAAATATTTTCTGCAGTAGCCAGAGAATTTCCGGCCTTGAGGGACAAAGCAAGCTGACGAATCTGAGGGTCATCGATTTCGATAAACGGTTCTTCAACAAGATGGACCTCGTTGGTTACTCGGACGCTTCGAAGTGGTCGCTCACACATCAGTAGATCGGCCCTTATGGTGATGACTTTGGATGCATAAGGCGGCAGATTATCGAAAGTGTAATGAAAAATACGATTGCCGAAGTCATCTCCTTCAACATCGTAAAGGTGAGAGGACGATATTTTTGTGACGCGTTGTGTTGATGTTTCCGCTACCGGAGCGTTCACCCAGAGCTCAGCCAGGTTAACGACGTGGTTCGAGGTGTTTTGAATAACAATACTGTAAGATATTCTTTTTAAATGCGTGGAACTATCCGAGGAAAAGAGATCGAGATTTTGTGTGTGGAAGATAATTATGATTGCAAAGCCGGTTAAAAGTGTGACAAGGATTAATAAAACCGGTCTCTTTAACATGCGCAAAAGTCCCCTCTATAGAAATCAGAATAAGTGGTGTCGTTGCGCAACAATTTATAAAACAGTTGGTTAAAGACGCCACCGCCTTTGGAAGAAAAATCTGATCTTCTGCGTAAAATAAATATAGGCTTAACCACGATGACAATGACCGCAGCAAGGCCGTAAACGTCGTTAGGGCAACGTTTTAGGCGAAGGGAACTTTTTCGCACTTTAGGGCCCCGGCAAAAAATAATTCCACCTCTTGCTTGTCTTATGGCCCGTCTACTGCGTTACATCCACCCACACGTATCCCGATATGCGCAGGTGGATGTGCCTTGTAGGCAAACCATAATCCGGCGCAATCGTGTGGAATTATTTCTTACCG